>NZ_JBIQNW010000009.1:0-42624 GCF_047228265.1 Nostoc sp. UIC 10607
ATTGTTCAGGTCGTTGAGGAAGCTTTCAGAATCTTGGAACAGTTCAGAACCAGTGGTATTTAGTTGCGAAAGAGCGATACTCGCCATAATTTTCTCCTAAAGGAATTGTCTACAGTTGAGCAGATTTGGTAGCGATTAAGCTGTGTATTGCTTAATCGCTAATTCCAAAAGTTCTACAGAGCAATGTAGCTCAGTAGTCAATTACAAGAAAGTATCAGTGTCGCTATATGACTTGAGGATGTGTGCAGTCAAGCTAGCTCCAAAGGCTAACAATCCGAACTCTTGTCCCTTAATGCCGTAACCTAAAAGTGGCTCTATGCCCTCAGAAACATCGGAAACTTCACTATCACCACCATAAATAGTGATGGAATCTAAATTGTTCAGGTCGTTGAGGAAGCTTTCAGAATCTTGGAACAGTTCAGAACCAGTGGTATTTAGTTGCGAAAGAGCGATACTCGCCATAATTTTCTCCTAAAATAATTGTCACAGTTGAGCAGATTTAGCGGCGATTAAGCTGTGTATTGCTTAACCGCTGATTCCATTTTTATTCGTAATTTTTAGAAAAATCAAGCTTGTAAACCTGATTCGTAAGACATAAATAAATGGGTTACGTCTTTCTTTATGGCTCTATTTTTATTCAAAAAATGTTTTATAAAGGGTAGCATTAAGTTTATTTATATACTCTCTTAACAATCAAGTATTTTTGGTTTTTCATAATTATGTATTGATGTCATCTATGAAAATTATCACTGTCCAGATTCCCGAATTATTGAGAATTCGAGAACCTAACTTTTAACGAATGATTTACGACTGCTATATTTAGCAACCTATTCGAGTTGAAGCTAATAGAGCCAGGTGTAGGGGCACGGGCAGTGCCCATTGGTGTCAACTTAAGCTAGACCTCGTTTCCAGCAAGAGGCTGGAAATGCTACTCAAAAGCGGCTCTGCCGCCAGCAAGAGAGGCGGCAGCCCCAACGACGGGCATTCCCAGTCTCCGACTGGGAACGAGGTAAGAGATAATCTTTAAAACCTTGTTTTAGACTGGCTTTCACGTTAAGTTGACACCAATGGGGCAGTGCCGTGCCCCTACGGGTGTACCTCACGTAAACGAGAACCGCTATATTTGGAGTTATCTGTTCAATCATTTGGAAAAATATCTGAATAAAAATCGTGCGCTCTTAATTAATCTAAGAGCGCACGATCCTAATGACTATCAAATTGTTATGATTGTGCACCACTAAGCTGAAGTCGTAAATCTACTATCTGTTGATCTAGCCTAGTTAACCAAGCAGCAACAGTCTCTTCCATATTTTCTGTTGAAAGTATATTAGAAGTATCTACTTCCTCTGTTCTTGATCTTCTTCTTCTTCTTCCACCCTCTATAGTTCTCATTTCCCAAGCGGTTACTTCAGTAAGCAGACTTTCGCCACTACTAGAATGCAGGTCGGATATTATTATCATGACTATTGATGTACCTCACAAAATCTAGTGATATTACTTGATTTAGCCTTAGATAAGATTAAGCTACAAATCCAGACTCCATCACTTTTATTTTGCAATCTAATTTTAAAGATTTAAATTTTTAGGCTTAATTTTCAAGACATAACTAAAGGAGTTTCGTCTGTAAAAGAAATGATTTTATAATATTCTGATATTGCTTGTCTTTCTAAATGAGTAGAGACACGATTGATCGCGTCTCTACTCATTTAGATTGCAATTTGTGATTAATTCTTCGCCTGTGGCTGCGAACCAGGAATGGTTACATCTATTGGTGTCACCTGTGCTGCTAGCTGCGTTAATGGTGGTTGAATGGCGGTTTGATTACCCACCACTAGAGTCACAAGCTTTTCTGGCTTGAGGTATTCTCGTGCTACCCGTTGCACATCAGCGGCGGTGGTGGCGGCGACGGCTTTTTGATAGCGAAAGAGGAAATCAGCAGGATAGCCGTAATATTCGTATCGCATCAACCGTGATAAGGTTTGGCTGGGGTCTTGAAAGTTGAATACAAAAGAGTTGAGTGTAGACTCTTTTGCAAAAGCGAGTTCTTTTGCAGTCACTCTTTGAGTTTGGATGCGCTTGATTTCATCTTGTAAGGCTTTGACAAACTGCACGGTAGCATCCGATCGCGTTTGCCCACCAGCAATAAACATGCCAGGATAGTCGAAACGGGGACTCCAGTGGCCATAGACAGAGTAAGCTAAACCTTGACGCGATCGCAATTCATTAAATAAGCGTCCACCAAATCCATTCAACACCCCATTCAATACATCTAGCGCTGCATAATCGGGATTGTCGAACCGTCCGCCTAAATGTCCTAGAAGCACACTACTTTGCGTCAGTTGTGGCTGATTGACAAAAAAGACTCCACCTGTATTAGCTGGCGAAACATTTGGTAATTTGGGTTTAGCAATACCTGGGTTGCGCTTCCAGTCACCAAACTTAGCTTGAATAAGCGATCGCATTTTCTTAGAGTCAAAATCCCCCACAATCCCCAAAATCATATTATTGGGGTGGAAATATTGCTGATAAAACTTGAGCAAATCCTCACGCTCAACCTGATCCACCGTTGCATACTCTATGGTGCGAGCATAGGGGCTATCTTTCCCATAGATCAATTTCTTAAATTCTCGACTTGCAATCCCATCTGGATCATCATTGCGACGGGCAATGCCACCCTTAGCCTGTGTCTTAGCCAAGTCTAGCTTTTCTTGAGCAAATACTGGCGATCGCAACACCTCAGCAAACAGCCCAAACACCGTTTCTAAATCTTCACTGAGTGCGTCAAAGCTAGCACTACCAGAAGCTTCAGCAATACTAACTTCCACAGATGCCGCGCGTTGTTCCAACATCTCGTTGAGTTCATCAGCCGAATGCTTCTTAGTTCCCCCAGTTCGCATCACCGCCCCTGTAAAACCAGCCAAGCCGACTTTTTCCAGTGGTTCCAAGCGATTTCCTGTCCGCACAAACGCTGTCCCATTCACCAACGGTAACTCGTGATCCTCCATTAAATAGACAACCAAGCCGTTTTGGAGAACAAACCGCTCATACTTGGGTAACTTGATCTCAGGTAGCGATGGCAACTGCAACTCAGTATGATGCTTTGCCTCAGCCGTCGCCGCCAGAGAAAAGTTACAAGTTAAAAGTAAACACGTAAAAACAGCAACCAAAGCATAAATCAGCCTCTGACTCTTTTGAATTCCGAATTGTTTACCCTTCACCTTAGACCTCTGCATATCTCTTTACCTTTGCGGTTCCTTTCTCTTAAGCTTCTTTCGACAACAACTTACCAATCGTGCGATTTTTCGGCGTAAATGTCTCCTTTGCCACGCGCACAATATCAGCCGTCGTCACCGCCGAAATATCATCCAACTGCTTAAACAAATTCCGCCAAGAGCCAGTTTTCACTTCATATTCCAACAATTGTTGAGCCATCCCCATATTTGAATCGAGGGTACGTAACAAACCCGCCCGTGCTTGGGTTTTCACCCGTTTTAAATCAGCCGCCGCTACAGGCTCAGTTTTTAATTTGTCAATTTCTTGGCGCAAAGCCACCGCCAATTCATCAACTGTATGACCAGGAGCCGTGAGAGCATAGAAAAATATGAGGTTTGGGTACTTATCTCCAGGAAATCCACTGTAACCTTGAGCATTTAACGCCAAACGTTGCTTTTCTACCAAAGATTTATACAACCGCGACGTGCGCCCATCACTTAATAAACTGCCAATGATTTCATAAACTGCATTATCTGGATGGGTAATTGCCGGACGATGATAACCTTCTAAATACCAGGGCTGAGAAGGTAGCTGTAAAGTAACTTCCCGTGTTTGTTGTTGTGGCGGTTCCACCGGGATTTGTTCAACAGCTTTGGTTTTTGCTTGAAAGCGGCCAAAATAAGTTTGCGCCAGTTTTTTCACCTCAGCCGGGTTAACATCTCCGACAATGGCAATGGTCAAATTACTTGGTACGTAGTGAGTATCAAAAAACTTTTGGACATCTTCTGGGGTCAGATTACGGATATCTTGGTCATAACCAATCACCGGCCGCCTATATGGATGTGCTTTGTAAGCAGTATCGATAAATTTTTCCACCATCTGTCCAATAGGTGAATTATCTACCCGCATCCGTCGCTCTTCTAAAATTACATCTTTCTCTTTATAAAACTCACGACGAATTACAGGATCGAGAAACCGTTCCGACTCCAGCGACATCCAAAGTTCCAGCTTATTGGCAGGAAAGCTGTACAAATAACGGGTAGCTTCAGTTGAAGTATTGGCATTTAAACCCACGCCTCCCGCTTGTTCGACAATTTGCCCCAATTCGTTTTGCTTGACAAGCTTGGCTGCTTGCAATTCCACTTGCTTAAACTCAGCTTCTAACCGAGCAACCTCATCTTTTTTGCCATCGGCTTTTGCTGTTTTAATTTGGCCATCCAACCGTTCTAAGGTTTCTAATAGAGGTTTTTCTTTTTTGTAGTCTTCTGTACCAATACGCGTCGTCCCTTTAAACGCCAAATGTTCCAGAAAGTGAGCTACACCAGTTTTGCCATCTGGCTCATCCACTCCACCGACATTTGCATAGGTAAGAAAAGAAACTACAGGCGCTTGATGTCGTTCCAAGACAATGAACTTTAGACCATTGTCGAGGCGAAATTCCGTTAACTCCTTGATGACTCGATCCAGATAAGGTTGGATCGAACTTTGAAGTGGTGGAGTTTGAGTTTTTGTAGGTTGCAGAACTCTTTGGGGAAAAGGTACCGTCTGAGTTTGAGCCAGAGCAATTTCTGGCAGCAATCCCCACCAGAAAATGATCAAAGCCAACAAAGCGACAAACAACCGCCGCAATATGACAGATACTTTATCTGACCAATGCAAAATCCCCAATCTAAAATCCAAAATTGACCGACTCATCTGGTTCATAAGCGCAAATTAAGATAAAGTTACACTACCTAAAAAACAGGATACTTAGCAAAAGGGCGTTAATGTTGTATTAAGCATGTTAGGCTTTTTGTTCTTGACGTTAGACAATAATGCTACAAATCCTGTTCCGCAAATCTCACCATAACTGTTATGCGAGTTTTTAATTCTTCCCCACCCTCAGAGGCTCAGACACGCACCCGGATTTTACAGGCAGCACAACGCTTGTTTGCCTCTCAAGGATTTGACGGCACTACCACCCGCGACTTGGCACAAGCAGCAGGTGTAGCTGAAGGCACTCTCTTTCGTCATTTTCCCAATAAAAAGGCAATTTTGGTGGAAGTAGCCACGAGTGGATGGGTAGAGATTCTCACAGATTTGCTGACAGAATTAAGTGAGATGGGCAGCTATAAAGCCGTAGCTCAGGTGATGCGTCGCCGGATGTGGAACTTCCAAAAAAATGCCGATTTAATGCGCGTTTGTTTTATGGAGGTGCAGTTTCATCCTGACTTGCGCGATCGCATCCAGTTAGAAGTCATTACCAAAATGACTGATGTGGGCGAAGCATTCTTTCAAACAGCTATGGATAAAGGCATTTATCGCAAAATGGATGCCAAGCTAGTTGCCAAAGTTTTCTTGGGAATGTTTGCGATCGCAGGTTTTTCTAACAACACCCTCATAGAACCTGACGCTTCTCCCCAACAAATGCAGGAAATGGCAGAAGGACTCGCTGATATCTTCCTTAATGGTGTTTTAGCCAAAGAGTAAAGAATTATGAGTTAGGAGTTATGAATGATGAATTATGAGTTTTAACTCCTAACTAATGATTGCTTGCGCTTGCTGACTCCACTGTTGTACTAGCTCAATAGCTGGACACAAATCTCGTCGCTGCATTGTTGCTACTTGCAAACGCATAATTTGTTGGTGCAATCTGTGAGTGGGAGTTTGAGCCAACTGCGCCACAGAGCCAATACCCGCATGGAGCAATAAACCACAATATTGTATGCCTACACTGGGAATACGCGCCAAGTCAGCTAAAGCCATCCATTTATTTACATACTGAAGATGGATTTGTAGTTTATTTGCTAACGCTAGTCTTGCCTCTAGAGTTTTCCCTTGTTTAATTAGCGCTACTGTGCTAGGAATTCCACAATTTTGCAGTTGAGATTGTTCCTCGTGGCTCAGTCCAGGCAATTGCTCAATTGGCCAGTCACGAGATTGGATACGACTCCGATTATTTGTATTTTTAGCAGACATTTTTGAAATTAAATATAGGCTTCTTTAAATATTGTGACAGTTGCCATCCAACCTCTTGCAATGAGATTGTATCGACTGACCGAAGAGGCGGAGGGGCAGTTCTTGCTGGGAGCAGGGGGAGCAATAGAAAGTCCCGTTTGCGCAGCGTCTCCAAGAGTTGCCGTGAAGCAGAGCGGAACATAGGTATCAAGCCCCGCCCAAAAGCGAGGGTTCTCGATTGGTCGGAGTACAAGATCCGTTACTACCTCCCCCTTGCTCCCTGCTCCCCGCTCCCCTGCCTCTTCTGACCCCGATTCCGAAAAGCGCAGCCCAACTCTATCAAACAAACTTTGTAGCATTCTTATTTCAAACGATTAAAATCCCGGCTAGACAAATCAAGTCTGCATCTGCGTACTAAGGTAAAATCAAGGGTTTTGAAGCTTGCCCATGCAGGCTTTGTTCTTGTAGCCGTGATTTTAATCGTTTGATGCAAGATATAAATTTATGCGGTAAATAATTCTCCTCGCATAACAGTTACCGCTTGTCCGCTGAGAAAGACGCGATCGCCTCCGTCATAATACACCTTCACCACCCCACCGCGTCTGGATGCCTGATAAGCCAATAACTCATTTTTGTGCAAGCGATCGCGCCAGAAGGGAGCAAGACAGCAATGAGTCGCCCCAGTTACAGGGTCTTCATCAATTCCTAAACCCGGTGCAAATAAGCGAGAAACGAAATCATATTGAGAATCAGGTTTAGTGAGGCTGGTGACAATGATCTCAGAAATAGGCAACGTTTTTAGTATTTGGAAATTTGGCTGAATTTGCCGTACCAAATCTTCAGATGCCAATTCCACTAAATAGCCAAAGGAATTCAAGAAAACAGATTTGTACGGTACACCCAAAGCAGCCTTAAGTTCTCGCGGGGCGACTGTTTCTTGTGAATGATTCACAGGAAAATCTAACTCAATCCACTCACCTTGCAAGTTAGCAATTAGCACTCCGCTTTTGGTGTAAAAACGCGCAACTTCATTCCGTGGCAAATGCCCCTCTGACCAAAGCACATGGGCACTAGCTAAAGTTGCATGACCACAAAGCGGTACTTCTACTGTGGGCGTAAACCAACGCAGATTGAAGCCATCATCCTGTCTAACTAGAAAAGCCGTCTCAGATAAATTCATCTCCTGCGCCACATTCTGCATCCAGCGTTCGTCTTGGGGAGTAGGCAAAACACAAACAGCAGCAGGATTACCTGTAAAAGGTGTATTGGTAAAAGCATCAACCTGGGTAATGGTTTGTCCCATTAGAGTCACCTTGAAAGTTAGATAGCAATATATTTATCAGCAGTGCGTTAAAGATTTATGCCGACCGTTGCAATTCTTCTAAGACTGCGGATCATTCCTAGGGGCGTACAGCCAGCCGTGTTACATCCAAACGCGCCATATACATATAAATTAGGAATAGAATCTCCAAAAACTGGGATCTAATGTCAAAGCAAAACGTAAACATGACGATAAAAATCTTTAGAAGCATCTTTGCTGCTGTCAACTTGGCGCTAATTTCTGGAGGATTAGTTAGTTGTGCTGTTGAAGTACCACAGCCACTTGCTCCAACTGAGCAACAAAAACCAGTCGTACAACCTAACCAGAACGACGAAGATGACGACGACAAAGATAGCGATCGCAAGAATAATGATCGCCAGGATAATAAAGACGATGACGATGATGATAACGACTAAATAAAGGCAAAGCTATAAGGGAACTCCAAAAAATAAATTATTCTGCTTGAGGTCGTTGACTGTTGACTGTGAACTGTCAACGGTCAACAGTTAACAGTAGCAATGAAATATTTTTTTAGTTGGAAGTCCCTAAACTTTATCCTTCTCTTTGAGTTTCCATTTATGCTGATTCAACAAACTTCTACTTCCCTCATCGATACTTTACGCCACCGTCGGCAACAACTAGCCAATCTCATTGATCTTCCAGTAATTTTGTGGTCAGGTAGCAACACTCCACGCAACTTTGCAGCAAATCCCTTTCCGTTTCGCGCTAGCAGTCATTTCCTCTATTTTGCCGGACTGCCATTATCAAAGGCGGCAATTCGTCTAGAAGCCGGCAAGCTAGAACTATTTATCGATGATCCATCACCTAGCAGCGCCCTTTGGCATGGAGAAATGCCAACCCGTGAGGAAATAGCTCAGAAGATTGGAGCGGATGTGGCCCGACCGATGGCAGAATTAGAGTCTTGGATAGAAGATGCCGCCACACTTGCTGTACAAGATGCAGCTACTTGGACGCAGCAGACGCAGCTATTAAGTAGATGGGTTTTACCACAAAGTCCTCCCCAAGGAATTGACTTAGAGTTAGCTAAAGCGATCGTTTCTCTCCGCCTCACTCATGATGAAGCTGCATTAACCCAGTTGCGAAAAGCTGCGGCTGTCACTGTTGAGGCGCACAAAGCTGGTATGGCAGCAACACCTAAAGCCAAGTTGGAAGCAGAAGTTCGTGCAGCGATGGAAGGGGTAATTATTGCCCACAATATGACAACTTCTTACAACAGTATTGTCACCGTCCACGGTGAAGTTTTGCACAACGAACAGTATCACCATCCCCTACAACCAGGCGACTTATTACTTGCCGATGTTGGTGCTGAAACTGAGATGGGTTGGGCAGGTGATGTGACTCGCACGTGGCCAGTTTCCGGTAAGTTTTCATCCACCCAAAGAGAGATATATAATGTCGTATTGGCAGCCCATGATGCTTGCATTGCTAAAATACACCCTGGTGCAGAGTATGGGGATATTCATTTGCTAGCTGCCACGGTTATAGCTGAAGGTTTAGTAGAGTTGGGCATTTTACAAGGAAATCCCCAAGATTTAGTAGAAATGGATGCCCATGCGCTGTTTTTCCCTCATGGTATCGGTCATCTACTGGGTTTAGATGTCCATGATATGGAAGATTTGGGTGATTTAGCAGGGTATGAAGAGGGACGTGAAAGGAGCGATCGCTTTGGCTTAGGCTACCTCCGTTTAAATCGTCCCCTGCGTCCAGGAATGTTAGTCACAATTGAACCTGGTTTTTATCAAGTACCAGCAATTTTAAATGATGTAAATGTGCGCTCAAAATATCAGAATGTAGTGAATTGGCAGCGTTTATCTGAATTTGCTGATGTGCGCGGAATCCGCATCGAAGATGATGTTTTAGTTACCGCAAAAGGTAGCGAAGTTTTAACAGCCGCATTACCGAATAGTGCCAGTGCTATAGAAGATTTAGTGGGTTGTTAAAAAATATCCACTACTTTAAGCCTTGCCGATTGGTATCGTGAAGACATAGTATTTCACCTCGTAATATCTAAAATAATTCCAAATTCATGATAAAAAACCCCATAGGATTATTACTCAACGGAGTTATTGTCAGCTTCGGACTCTTGCCATTATTAGCTCAAGCACAGCAGCCGGTTTCTGATATTCAAGTTGCGGCGATGGTAGAGGCATTGCGACAAGCTGCACCGCAGACAAAAAATCCCAACGATGGATATTACAGCGAATGGCAAGTTAAACCAGAAACCCTCAAAGGCTGGACAAAAACTTGTCTAAAACGAGAACTGACACCGACACAGTTTGAAAACAGCCCTGCGATCGCTCGTCAAGTTGTTTCTTGTATTACCCGCCGTGAGTTAACCAATCAGTTGAGCGCCACCAACAATAATGAAATTGCATCTGTGCGCGGCGCAGCTTGTTGGTGGATGACTGGTAGCTATACAGGTTGTGACAAAGGCTTCACTGCTGAGTATGTGCAAAAAGTTGTCCGCTTTTATCAACAACAGCGTTCAAAACCAACAGCAACTCAATCATAAAAGGGCAATTACAGCAGTTTTTAAATGATATGACCCAATAATATTGGCAATCTAGTTTCATTCTGTGATCTAAAAAATCAACAAGGGAATACTAAAAGGAGGTATTTCATTTTCTCTATACTTTATGACGATAAACGGTTATGAGTCGAACCTATTAGACCTGCAAGATTGCCACAAACAGCTACAGCTAACGGTCCAGTACCAAAAAATCTTGGGGAGAATTCTGGCTAAGATTCGCTCATCTGTAAACCTAGAATCTCTATGCTCGACTTCTTGTCAAGATATTTGTCGGCAATTGAAGATTGAGCGAGTTGCAATTTATCGCTTCAACCCAGACTGGAGCGGTAGTTTCATCAATCATTTTGGCTTTGCAGAACCTCCTTGGGATAGACTGACCGCCTTTGGGCAGGGCTTAGTATGGGAAGATTCACATTTGCAAGAAACTCAGGGAGGGCGATATCGCAAAAATGAGCCATTTGCCGTGGCTGACATTTACGATGCAGGACATTCTCGGTGTCATCTTGAGGTATTAGAACAGTTTCAAATTCGGGCTTATGCGATCGCACCTATTTTCATTGGTGCAAAACTATGGGGGATGCTTGCAGCATATCAACACTCCGCTCCTAGACAATGGCATCGTAACGAAGTCGAATTCTTAGTGCAAGCTGCCAGCCATCTCGGTGTGGCAATGCAGCAGGCAGAAAACCTAGAACAAACCAAACAACGCACAGCAGAACTGCAAGATGCGATCGCGCGGCAACGCGCCTTGACGGAAGTGGTAGGGAATATTCGCTCGTCTGTGAACACCGAAATTATTCTGAATACCGCCTGTCAGGAACTTTGCAAACTCCTGAAGCTAGAGCGGGCGGCGGTTTATCGCTTCAATGAAGACTGGAGCGGTGAATTTGTGAGCCAATTCGGTCTGGTAGAGGCACAGTGGGAGCGAATCAATCCATTTGGTAGAAATCTCGTTTGGGAAGATACCCACCTCCAAGAGACAAAAGGCGGTCGCTACCGCAATAACGAAAGTTTTACCGTAAATGATATTTATCAAGTCGGTCACTCGCGTTGTCACATTGACATTCTAGAGCAATTTAAGATTCGGGCGTATATCTTAGCGCCCATCTTCATCGGGCCAAAACTGTGGGGACTGATATCGGCGTATCAACACTCTGGGCCGCGGCAATGGGCAAATTACGAAGTTGAGTTCCTCGGACAGGTAGGGGCACAATTAGGGGTTGCAATTCAGCAAGCCGAGAATTTAACTCAGTCAAAACAACAGGCGATCGCCCTACAAGATGCGATCGCTCGGCAACGGGGATTAACTGAAGTTGTCGGCAAAATTCGCTCATCTCTGGATATTGATTTAATCCTGAAAACTACTTGCCAGGAAGTGTGTAAATTGCTGCGAGTTGAGCGAGTCGGCGTTTATCGTTTTAATCCAGACTGGAGTGGTGAATTCGTCAGTCATTTCGGCATGCTTGAGGCCCAGTGGGACAGCATCAATCCCTTTGGCAAAAATCTCGTTTGGGAAGATACCCACCTCCAAGAAACCAAAGGCGGACGCTACCGCAACAACGAAAATTTTGCTGTAAATGACATCTACCAAGCCGGACACTCACGTTGTCACCTAGATATTTTGGAGCAGTTTAAGATTCGCGCCTATGTGTTGACCCCAATTTTTGTAGGACGGAATCTGTGGGGATTGTTGGCTGCCTATCAACATTCTGCGCCGCGCCAGTGGGATAGTGTGGAAGTGGAATTTTTGGGGCAGGTTGCCAGCCAACTCGGAGTAGCGCTGCAAAGTTCGCAAATGGTGACTCAAATTCAAACTCGCGCTGATGAACTACACAAATCAGCGGAACAGCGCCGGATTTTATTTGATTTGGTCGTCAAAATTCGGGAATCGTTGGATTTGGAGACGATCCTTAAAACCACAGTACAGGAAGTGCGGCGATCGCTAAGTACAGATCGAGTCGGCATCTTCCGCTTTGATCCTAATGTCGGTTTTTGCAGCGGTGAATTTATTGCTGAAGATGTGTTACCCAAATTTGATTCTGCCCTCGCTGTAAAGGTGCAAGACTATTGCTTCGGTGACCAATACGCACCGCAATATCGCCAAGGGCAAGTGCAAGTAATATCTGATGTCAACAGCGTTGGCTCCAAAGTACCTCATCTTGATGTGATTGAGCGATTCCAAGTCAAAGCACAGATTATTGTGCCGTTGATGGAAGGCGATGAACTATGGGGTTTGTTGTGCATTCACCAATGCACCCATACACGTAATTGGGAAGAGGCTGAATTGGAATTTGTCACCCAAGTGGCAGCTCAACTCAGCGTAGCGCTGCATCAAGCCAACTTGTTTCAGCAATCCAGTTTGCTGGGTCAAACTCGTGAAGAAGCGAATCAACTCGCCCAGACACTAAATGAGTTGCGTAAAGCCCAGATGCAAATTATCCACGCTGAAAAAATGGCTAGTTTGGGTCAACTAGTGGCGGGAGTTGCCCATGAAATTAATAATCCCATTAATTTCATCCACGGCAACTTGGAACATGCCCACCAATACACGCAAGAATTGCTTCGCTATGTGGAACTTTTTTGGCATCATTATCCCAATGCCGTACCAGAGATCCAAGAGTTTTTCAATAAAGCTGAAATAGAGTATTTATTTGAGGACTTACCTAAATTATTCCAGTCCATGCAGGTCGGCACTGAGCGCATTTGCGAAATTGTCACCTCTTTGCGGAACTTCTCGCGCCTAGACGAAGCTGACTTCAAGCCAGCAAATATTCACGAAGGCATCGACAGTACATTGATGATTTTGCAAAACCGTTTGAAGCCCTCAGCCGATAGCTTCACCATTGATGTGAGCAAAGATTATAATACATTACCTCTAATAGAATGCTATCCCGGTCAGTTGAATCAGGTATTTATGAATTTGCTGTCCAATGCCATTGATGCCCTAGAAGAACGAACCACGCAACAATCTTCCGAAGCAATCGCAAAAAACCCCAGCAAAATCCGAATTTCTACCTCCCTGCTCAATAAAGATTGGATTGTCATTCGCATAGCCGACAACGGACTTGGCATGGATGAAAAAGTCCTTTCTCGACTGTTCGATCCATTTTTTACTACCAAGGTTGTCGGTAAAGGTACAGGACTGGGATTGTCTATCAGCTATCAGATAGTTACAGAAAAACACAACGGCAAGATATACTGCCAATCTGAACTTGGCAAAGGTACAGAGTTTGTGGTTGAGTTGCCAATTCGTCAGGTAACAGCTAGAAAATCAGTATCTAAAGTTAATGTGTTAGACCAAGTATAAACAAAGAGGCAAAGTGATGATTTTTGCGAACTCACCTGAAAAATTATCACTCAGCCCTCAGTACTGTTTTGATCACGGTAGTATTACATAATTGTTTTAACTTTTCAGTCACCCAGATAACTTTCCTAATCATCTGTAGTGCTGGCATTTTTCCCTTTGAAAAAATCAAAATTTACAACCAAAGGACAGTTTGCCAATTCAATAAAGGTAGGTATTTGGTTGCTACAGTCGCGGTGAAAAATACTAAGCTGGTAAATAGCACGTTTAAATTTTAGCGGAAATTCGGAATCGCATTCATCGGCGGTTCAAAATTTCCCATTGGCGAACTACCTGTAATTACATTATGTTTGATGCTTTATCTGACCGTTTAGAAGCCGCCTGGAAAAAACTGCGGGGACAGGACAAAATTTCTCAATCCAACATTCAAGATGCTTTGCGCGAAGTGCGCCGCGCCTTGTTGGAGGCAGATGTCAATCTCCAGGTAGTCAAAGATTTTATTAGCGAAGTCGAAGCCAAGGCACAGGGAGCCGAGGTGATTACCGGCGTGCGACCTGACCAACAGTTCATCAAAATTGTTCACGATGAACTGGTGCAGGTGATGGGAGAAGAAAATGTTCCCATAGCAGAAGCCCAGGAACAGCCTACTATTGTGTTGATGGCTGGGTTGCAAGGTACTGGTAAAACCACAGCTACCGCTAAGTTAGCCTTACATCTGAGAAAATTAGATCGTAGCTGTTTGTTGGTGGCGACAGACGTATATCGCCCAGCAGCGATCGACCAGTTACTGACGTTGGGTAAGCAAATTGACGTACCAGTATTTGAACTAGGAAGCGATGCAGATCCCGTAGAAATTGCAAGGCAAGGTGTAGAACGCGCTAGGGCAGAAGGTGTAAACACAGTAATTATTGATACTGCCGGTCGTCTGCAAATTGACGAAGATATGATGGCGGAGTTAGCCCGCATCAAAGCAACTGTCCAACCCCATGAAACTCTGTTGGTGGTGGATGCGATGACCGGTCAAGAGGCAGCTAATCTTACCCGCACATTCCATGAGCAGATAGGAATTACTGGGGCCATTCTCACCAAGTTGGATGGTGATAGCCGTGGCGGTGCAGCGCTGTCAGTGCGAAAGATTTCGGGAGCGCCGATTAAATTTGTGGGCGTGGGTGAGAAAGTCGAGGCACTGCAACCGTTTTATCCCGATCGCATGGCATCGCGGATTCTGGGAATGGGCGATGTGCTGACCCTGGTAGAAAAAGCCCAAGAAGAGTTTGATTTAGCCGATGCTGAGAAAATGCAGGAGAAAATCCTGTCAGCGAAGTTTGACTTTACTGACTTTCTCAAGCAGTTGCGGATGCTGAAGAATATGGGATCTCTGGGAGGCTTCATCAAAATGATCCCAGGGATGAACAAGCTCTCAGACGATCAGCTTAAGCAGGGAGAAACCCAGCTAAAACGCTGTGAGGCGATGATTAACTCCATGACTCGCCAAGAACGTCACGACCCCGATTTATTAGCCAGTTCTCCCAGTCGGCGGCGGCGGATTGCTGCTGGCTCCGGCTATAGAGAGTCAGATGTGACTAAACTGGTGGGTGATTTCCAAAAAATGCGATCGCTCATGCAGCAAATGGGTCAAGGTGGCTTCCCTGGAATGCCGGGAATGTTTGGCGGTGGCGGTATGGGCAACGCCTTCGCAGGCGCAGGCAATCGTCCCCCAGCCCCCGGATGGCGGGGTTACGATGGTGGTGCCCCAGCCACGAAAAAGAAAAAACCTAAAGATAAAAAGAAAAAAGGCTTTGGCAATCTTTAGTTCTTGGGCATGGGGCATTGCTAATGACTAATGACTAATGACTAATAGCACCAAATGCTAGACGAGTGCTAAAATTAGCATTTCGGCATACTTACCAATTAGGAGAATGATTCTTCAACCATGATCAAACTGCGCTTGAAGCGATTCGGTAAAAAGCGGGAAGCAAGTTACCGCATTGTCGCCATTAACAACCTCGCTCGCCGCGATGGCCGTCCCCTAGAAGAGTTGGGATTTTATAACCCCAGAACCGATGAAGTGCGATTAGACGTTCCCGGTATCGTCAAGCGACTACAACAAGGCGCTCAACCCACTGACACCGTCCGTCGCATTCTAGTAAAAGCTAATGTTTTTGAACAGGTCAGTGCAACAGCCGCATCATAATTTCGGAACAAAATTCCCAACAGCTAGTCCCAACTATGTTGGGCTGGTTCGGTTTTTGGTGCAGCCGTTTTTGGAATCTCCAGAGACTTTAAGCGTCGATTGTGAAATTTCTCAGGCCCTTAACCGGGTTTGGGTTCGTATCGCTTTTGAAAGCACAGATAAAGGGAAAGTTTTTGGTCGAGGGGGACGCAATATTCAGGCGATTCGTACAGTAATTGCCGCAGCCGCAGCCGCAGCTGGACAATCAATATACCTGGATATCTACGGCAGCACCACTCCGGGCCGCGAAGGTATGTCTTTTGATGAAGAGACAGAAGAACGATCGCCACCGCCGACTAGGAGAGAACCGCGTGGAAATGATGGGCCTAAACCCATTGTTAAACCCCGTCTCCGCTAGGTTAAAAGTAGAGAGCAAGTCTGAGCGGTTGTAGTTACCTCCGCTCAGAATTTTTGTAAAGATGGAAAGTAGCAAAAGGATTTTTGGATCTTTTTTTGGACTCTTCACCGATAGGGGCGTACCGCTGTACGCCCCTACAACCGATTCTTTTATTGCAAATATTTTTTCAAAATGTAAGTAATAAAAGCGTAATTTCGCCCTTGGCGAGAAAACATTAACCTTTGTCAAAAACAGATCCTCACCAATTAAGAAATACTATGGCAGGTGCCTTAACAATTCAGCTGCCCAATATTCCCAGTGCGATCGCTCTTGCGGGAGATGGAGAAGAAAATCTTAAAATCCTATCTCGCCAAACAGGAGCCACCTTAGTGCTACGTGGGCAGGAATTACTAATTTCTGGTACTGAAGGGCAAATTGATCTGGCTTCTAGATTAGTGCGATCGCTTGAAGACCTCTGGATTAAAGGCAATACTATTTCCAGTGCCGATATTTTAACAGCTCGTCAAGCCATAGATAGCGATCGGCAAGGAGAACTGCAAGATTTACAACGAGATGTCCTTGCTAAAAGTCGCCGGGGCGAAGAAGTCCGTGCCAAAACCTTCCGCCAGCGTCAATATATCGACGCACTCCGTAGGCGTGACCTCACTTTTGGCATTGGGCCAGCTGGTACCGGCAAGACTTATCTCGCTGTTGTTGTCGCCGTGCAAGCACTCCTTGCCAACCAGTTTGAAAAGCTAATTTTAACTCGCCCTGCGGTCGAAGCCGGTGAAAAACTCGGTTTTTTGCCAGGAGACTTACAGCAGAAAGTTAATCCCTATCTTCGCCCACTTTATGATGCTATTTATGAATTCATCGATCCAGAAAAAGTACCCAGTTTAATGGAACGCGGTGTGATTGAAGTCGCACCACTCGCCTATATGCGGGGACGTACCCTCAATAACGCCTTTGTAATTGTGGATGAAGCTCAAAATACTACACCCGCTCAGATGAAAATGGTTTTGACTCGTTTGGGCTTCCGTTCTCGGATGGTGATTACAGGCGACATGACACAAACAGATTTGCCGCTTTACCAACAATCAGGTTTAGGAGTGGCTTTACAAATTTTAAAACACGTTGAAGGCATTGCCTTTTGTGAATTTTCCCAAAAAGATGTTGTACGCCATCCTCTAGTTCAGCGCATTGTCGCTGCTTATGAACAATACGAAAAATAGGGATTAGTCATTAGTCAAAAAACTAACAAGGATAACAATTTATGAGTACTACTTTGAAAGAATTTTTAACAGCTTGCGAGACTTTGGGAACCTTGCGTTTAATTGTGACTAGCAGCGCTGCTGTATTAGAAGCACGAGGCAAAGTAGAAAAGTTATTTTATGCAGAATTGCCCAAAGGTAAGTATGCGAATATGCACACCGAAGGCTTTGAGTTTCACTTGAATATGGACAAAATTACTCAGGTGAAATTTGAAACTGGTGAAGCGAAGAGGGGTAACTTTACAACCTATGCTATTCGGTTTTTAGATGATAAACAGGAGCCTGCTTTAAGCCTATTTTTGCAATGGGGTAAACCGGGAGAATATGAACCAGGGCAGGTGGAAGCTTGGCAGTTTCTACGAGAAAAATATGGGGATCTTTGGCAACCTTTACCAGCAGAAATTTAATACAGCTAAACTGATAAGGGTGGAGGAAATCGGATATCTGCACTGAACTGCTCCATATTAACGCTGTGATGAATCGGTAAAACATATTCTAAATTTTCGTGGGGGCGAGGAATAATATGAGAAGAAAGCACCTCGCCACCGTTAACTAGGAGCACCGCCTTTAGTCCTGCTGTCACCGCCACATTCACCTCACCTATAACCCCCCGAATTAACACGGTAATTCGTCCCAAATCAGTATTTTCATAACCAACAAGAGTGACACGGGCAGCTTTACACATCGCATCTCCCACTTCTACTGCTGTGGGAACGCCATAAACTTCAATCATGCCTAGTGCCAATGTCATGCTGTCACCATAATTTAGGATTGTAGGGTTAAGTAACTTTAACTACATTGATTTCTTGTGATGTTAAATTAATGAATAAACGATATTCTGTAAGTGAATAGCTAGCAGGATAATACGCAATAAATTAAGTGTATCATTATCCCATAGATTAAGTAAAATGGTGCGACTAAAGTGAACTATACAAATAAAAATAAAACTCTATGATTAGCTGTTAGTAAGCGATTACTACAAACTTTTAATTTTTTACACAAACTTACTTAATTTTTTATCGATAAATAATAAACGTTAAATATAAAACTACTAATGCTTACAATGAAGGGAATTTGGAGTTTTTGCTTGCTGCTTTTATTCTTCCTGTGGGATGGTGAAGCTCTTGCAGGAGAGTTGTCTGAACGGTTAGCAAATTTTCCCCAATGGGAAAAATTAACTTCAGTGCAACCCGCTTCGGGTGATTTAGTTTACCCGGAATGGATGGCTGGTTCTTGGCAAGTTACAAGTACGTTGGTAGATTTGGCTGCGCCTTTGGCACCAGATATAGTAACTCCAGGTTTTGAAGGTAATCGCCGACAATTAAATCAGCCTGTGAGTTTTGTAGTAAGATTTGTGAAAGAGCAACCACATGTTTCTGGGTTAAATATATTACCTAAGATAGATAGCAAATCCTCATTTTTAGTAGCAGATAGAGCGTTTAATAGCTTGAATTTGGCAAGGGCTTATTTAGGGGATGAAGCAGTATTATTAGTCAAAGTAGATCCAGATTCACCTAATCGTCAGATTACATTTTTGCGTAGCAGTCGCCAACTAGTTTCCATTGTGACTGCACGGGGTACAGAAACTACCCCTGATGACATATTCATCACTACAGAACTGTTTCAACAAATATTCAAAGGCGGTTCACGCCCCTATTTAAACTCTGTAGAATCTACCACTGCTTATCATAAACTTCCAACAGCCAATCCGGCAATTGAGGCAGATCAAGTTACTGCTGTCTATCTTTCACCACAAGATCCAGATTACTTTAAAGCTGGTTCTCGACCAGTTGCTCTCTATCGCTATCGCCTAGAATTTGTCCCCACACAAATACCTACTACTCCAAAGGAGTGATTTAAATCTATAGCTCTTGACTACTTTGTAATACGCATGTAGTATATAAATTCCAAGTTTACGATCGCGCTCTTGGACGGTGTGCATCATGGCAAAATTTCGAGATATTGTCAATTACTTTCGCTCTTACTGGAAGCTGAGTGTTTTCAGTATTACAGCATCTAGCATTTACGAAGTTATTGATTTAGTTGTACCTTACGCGATCGGGCAGATTTTAAACGTTTTGTCTGATCAACCTTTGGATAAACCACTTCAAAGTGCGATCGCAACTTTTTCTGACATCACCAATTACCCAGTTAATAAAGCTCTATCTTTAGGCGTGTTACTGGGTTTAATATTCGTTGTCACCGTAGTGAAAGCGCCAACACAACCCTGGTTAACCAATTGGTTTCATTGGGATATAGCTTTCAGATCGCGTCGAGATAACAACGAAACAGCGATCGCTAAAGTTCTCACTCTCCCACTAGAATTTTATGATGAAAATAACCCTGGACGGATTGCCGGAAGAGTAGCTAGAGGTGTTGCTAACCACACTTGGGTGTATCCCGAAATCGCCGGACAGTTGATTCCTAAACTGGCTCGTGTATTGGGGATTTTTGTGTTTATCTTGTTCATTGAGTGGCGGATTGCAATTTTATATCTAATTTCCTTTGTAATTATTCTCAGCTTCAGCTTGAAGAATTTACAAAAGCTAATTGGGTATGAAAGTCGTCTGGATAAATATGGAGAAGACACCGAAAGCCGCACTTCCGAATTGATCACTAATATCAAAACGGTGAAAGCATTTGCTACAGAAGGAAGGGAACTGAAACGGCAAAAGCAACGTTTAGATCGTGAACTAACGGTACTTGATTATCGCATTCACAAAGGTTATACGATACTGGGTACTTGGCAAAGAACTGTAATTCAGTTTTGTGTGTTTACAATACTGGGTTTGACTCTAGCAGCAACAGTAAATGGGAGAATTTCTCTCGGTCACTTTGTCATGACCTTAACTCTTTCTAGCATGGCATATGCCGAATTAGAACCTATTAGTAGCTTGGCAGAAGTTTTTGCCCGTCGTTATTCTTCCATGCTGCGGTTTCACGAATTTCTGCAAGAGCCTACGGCATCTGATTCAGCTAGCCTTTTAGAAGAGAACAACCAGACAGAATCACCTTATAAATTTACTGGAAAAGTTGAGTTGTCGCACCTCAGTTTTGGATATGATGCCAAGCGTCAAGTTTTGCAAGATATTAACTTGTTGATTGAGCCATACCAAACAGTGGCATTAGTGGGGCGTTCCGGTTCTGGTAAGTCTACTTTAGTGAAATTGCTGTTGCGATATTTTGAACCTCAAGAAGGTCAAATTCTCATTGATGGTCAAGATATTCGGACTTTGGATGTGGGTAAGTATAGACGGCGATTAGCGATCGTTCACCAAGAAGTAGACGTTTTCAACGGTACCATATTAGATAACCTCACCTACGGCAGGCCGAATGCTAGTTTGGAGCAGGTTCAGGAAGCCTGTAGAATTGCCAGAGTTGATGAAGTCGTGCAGCATTTACCAAAAGGTTATTATACCGTCGTCGGGGAACGAGGTGTCAGGTTATCTGGAGGACAAAGACAACGGTTAGGAATTGCTAGGGCGTTGCTAGTGGAACCAGACGTGCTGATTTTTGACGAAGCCACCTCTAGTTTAGATTATGAGTCTGAACGTTCAATTCAGCTAGCAATGCGATCGATTCAGGGCACTTGTACAACCATCGTGATTGCCCATCGTTTAAGCACAGTGCGAGAAGCCGATAAAATTGTGGTTCTGGAGCAAGGAAAGATTGTAGAAGTGGGTAGCCACGATGAACTCTTGCGTCATGAGGGCATTTACCGCCGCTTGCACTCCCTGCAAGAAACAGGAGAACTCCTGAATTAGGGGACATATATATTTTGGATTTTAGATTGGCCCTACGAATTAATCCGCTTGATTAAATCGGTCTTATTGTTAATAAGGTCGATTTTTTTTCAATAATAAAAATCTAAGATTTACTCTTATCGGCTTCATTCTGTGCCGCCTCACTGTATTTCTTATATAGTTGAGTACGAATCTTAGCTTCCTGATAACGGCTGTGGTTTTGTGGCACCGTGCCCATTAAATCTGAAGCCCGTTGCCACTTAGCGGCGATCTCTAACCACTGAGTTGAGGTTGTGGCTGTTTTACCAGATGCAGAAGCTTGGTTGGCAATTCTCACAGATATTGCAAATGGGTCATCAGATACTTCAGAAAGGCTATTGTTAGGAGCACGGGATAGTGTTTGGGCTTTCTTCTCTTTAGTATTTTCTGTAGTTAAAGATTTAGAAGTTTCTAGTTGCATTAGGTTTTTCACTTTATTACCTAACTGGGCATAAACAACCCAACTAAGCAACAACAGTGAACATAAACCAGCCGCTGCTAATATCTTGGTTTTAGGCTTATTTTTGTGTTTTTCTTGATTAATAAGTACTAAAGGACGAGAAACTGGAGTTTTAGGAAAACTTGGTTTTCCTAGTTCAGCTTGAGCTTCTGTAAAATCTTTAATGAGTTGCTTGACAATATTAGGCTGAATTAATGTAATTTCCTGTGACCAAAGCAATTGATTTTCGCGATCGCTATCTATTTCTTTTAACCAAAGTAATTGTTGTTCCCGAACAATCCGACTGTTGATATTGACTCGGCGAATGTGACGCGGGGCGATGGAATCAAGAATTTGCTGGATTTGTTCTACGAGGGGAGATTGCTCAAGTTGCTCTACCCTAGCCGCCTCACACAGAAGTTGTAAGACACCATCAGAAAAAATGGCTCTAGTTCTGACACCAGACTTGGCTAGCTTTTCATTCAATAGCTGAATAATCGCAGCAACGCTACCTTGGTGAGCTTGCCAAACAATATCATTTATCCGGTCTACCATCTGAAATTTAGTGATAGCTCTTCCATCCTGACTGATTAACGTATTCATTAATTTAGGGACTCTTTTCTACTGACCTTGATCTTGTCTTCGATTTTACGAGTAAAAAGATGAGTTGCCAAATAAAATCATAAATATACAGCCTACTTTTTCGGTTCGGCAAGGACGCTCGATCACGCTAAGTTAATTGGACACTCTCACGCCTTGAAAGCGTGGGCTTCTTGAGATTAAACTGCGCTTTCAGGGTAATCCCCATGCTGGCGGACGAGCTACCTGTTTGACATAGTACATGATGATGTCTTTTAGCGATCGCCTTTAGTCAGGTTGAGGTAAGTAAATGCATTCTGTGATGGTGTGAAGCACCCACCATAGGCGATCGCAAATGTATACGAAGACTTTCGCTGATATTTCTGGAACTGTCACGCCGCCAGATATTGTTCACAAACCAAACAGAATAGCTGTATCAGGATAATTTTCTGAGTAATTCTTGCTTTTTTTACCTTTTTGTCAGAATGGCAAGATTATTGAGCACAGCGATCGCTACATTAGAAGATATATAAATAAAAATCATTATTGATTTTTATTCGTTCGCAGTTCATACAAAACCATGAGTGCAAGTACCATTATTTCCGACAATCCCTTACTCCAAGGCACTAGTTTACCTCCCTTTGCAGAGATTAAACCAGAACGAGTAGTACCAGCCTTTAATCAGTTGTTGGCAGAACTTGATCAGCAGCTTACCACCTTAGAGGCTAGTGTAGAGCCTACTTGGAGTGGTTTAGTAGAACCCTTAGAAAAGCTGACAGAACGGCTTACCTGGAGTTGGGGGGTGGTAAATCATTTAATGGGTGTTAAAAATAGCCCAGAACTGCGCGAAGCTCATGAAATCGTACAGCCACTAGTAGTACAATTTATCAATAAGCTCGGTCAAAGCCAACCCATCTACAATGCTTTTAAGGCACTCCGTACCAGTGATGGTTGGGCAACTTTAGAATTAGCCCAACAGCGCATTGTAGAAGCCGCCATTCGAGATGCAGAACTTTCTGGTGTTGGCTTAGAAGGGGAGTCAAGAGAACGTTTCAACGCTATACAAATGGAGTTAGCAGAACTTTCTACCAAATTCTCTAACCATGTACTTGATGCCACTAAAGCCTTCAGCTTAACCCTAACAACACAAGCGGAAATTGACGGTTTACCACCAAGCTTACTGAGTTTAGCAGCCCAAGGTGCTCGTGCAGCTGGCGAAAGCAATGCCACGCCAGAAAATGGCCCCTGGCGGATTACTTTGGACTTCCCCAGCTATGGCCCTTTCATGCAACACAGCACCCGTCGAGATTTGCGTGAAAAGCTCTACAAAGCTCATATCACCCGCGCTTCTGGTGGCGATTTGGATAACAACCCCTTAATTGAGCGCATTTTGAAGTTGCGCCAAGAACTCGCAGATATACTAGGCTTTAAAAGTTTTGCCCAATTGAGCCTCGCTAGTAAAATGGCTCCCAACGTTGAGGCAGTCAACGCCCTATTAGAAGAACTACGCCGCGCTAGTTATGATGCTGCTGTCAAAGACTTGGAAGAACTCAAAGCTTTTGCAGCAGCACAGGGAGCAGCAGAAGCTGAGGATTTAAAACACTGGGATATCAGCTTTTGGGCAGAACGCCAACGAGAAGCAAAATTTGCCTTTACCGCTGAAGAATTGCGTCCCTACTTCCCTCTTCCCCAAGTGTTAGATGGCTTATTTGGACTAGTCAAGCGGCTGTTTGGCGTTACTGTCACCTCTGCCGATGGTCAAGCGCCAGTATGGCATGAGGATGTCCGTTATTTCCAAATTGCTGACGAAACTGGTTCTGCCATAGCTTACTTCTACTTAGACCCTTACAGCCGTCCAGCCGAGAAACGCGGTGGTGCTTGGATGGATGTGTGCATCAATCGGGCCAAAATCACTGAAAATGGTGTCGCTGCCATCCGCTTACCTGTAGCTTATTTAGTGTGTAATCAAAGTCCTCCCGTAGATGGTAAACCTAGTTTGATGACTTTCTATGAAGTAGAGACTTTGTTCCACGAGTTTGGTCATGGATTGCACCATCTGCTCACCAAGGTTGATTATCCCGGAGCGGCAGGCATCAATAATGTGGAGTGGGATGCAGTGGAACTACCTAGTCAGTTTATGGAAAACTGGTGCTATGAGCGACCCACTTTGTTTGGAATGGCGAAGCATTACGAAACTGGTGAAGCCCTACCGGAGCATTATTATCAAAAGCTGCTAGCAGCGCGTAATTATATGAGTGGTACTGCCATGTTGCGGCAAATCCACCTGAGCAGTCTTGATTTAGAACTACACTACCGCTATCGCCCTGGTAGTGATGAAACCCCGTCAGATGTGCGTCATCGCATAGCCAAGACTACTACTGTTTTGCCACCACTTCCAGAAGATTCAATTTTATGTGCTTTTGGACATATTTTTGAGGGTGGTTATGCAGCAGGTTACTACAGTTACAAATGGGCTGAAGTACTGAGCGCTGATGCTTTTGCCGCTTTTGAAGAAGCTGGGCTAGAAGATGAGGAAGCTATAAAAGCTACAGGTCGGCGTTATCGGGATACGGTGCTGGCGCTTGGTGGTGGTCAGCATCCTATGGAGGTGTTTAAAACTTTCCGGGGTCGTGAACCAAGTACGATCGCTTTGCTCAGGCACAATGGTTTAGTTAGTGCTGCTGTAAATTAAATAACACTTCTTTAGGGACGTTGCATTGCAACGTCCCTACTCGCATCAACTCTTTGCAAACAGGCAACCACGAGTAGTTTAACGAGGAAAAGACCTAAGCAGAAAATTGATGAAAAAGAATAACTCGTCTGCGCCGGAGCCTACAACTACAAGCTTGGAAGTGCGTCGTTTCCGATTATCCTTTCTTTATGCCGTGCCAATTGGGCTGTTAGGAGGGCTGATTGGCTTGGGAGGCGCAGAGTTTCGCCTGCCAGTCCTGGCTGGAACATTGGGCTATTCAGTACGGCAGGCTGTGCCTTTGAACTTGGCTGTTAGCTTGATTACGATTGCTGCATCCTTGGTAATCCGGGGCAGTACGCTTTCCTTCAGCCCCGTTATTCCATTGCTACCTGTAATCTTCTCCTTGATTGCCGGAGCGGTTACCACTGCTTTATTTGGGGTGGCGATGGCGGGAAAGCTCTCAAACGAACAGCTTGAGCGAATCATCTTGGTGCTATTGGTAATCATTGGTATTGCCTTGATAATCGAGGGTTTTCTACCTCAACAAATACCAGCCCTTCTACCCCCTGCTTTAAGTTGGCGCATTTCAGCAGGTATCTTATTTGGACTAGCAATTGGGCTGGTAAGCAGTCTACTTGGGGTTGCTGGGGGTGAAGTGATTATCCCAACACTTGTTTTCGCTTTTGGTGCAGATATTAAGACAGCAGGTACAGCCAGTCTTCTAGTTAGCTTACCAACTGTACTGGTAGGGGTTATTAAATATGCTAATCGAGGTGCATTTGTAGATCGTACAGCCTTGAGCAATACCATAGCGCCTATGGGAGTTGGTTCGGTGATTGGAGCCATCATTGGAGGAATGCTTGTTGGCATTTTTCCAGCATCGGTACTCAAGATTACACTAGGGGTAATCTTAAATATCTCCGCGTTTCGGGTCTTTCACAAAGCCAAGTCCTCTGATGAAAAGCCTGAAAGCTAGACATAGCAGAACTTTGCAGCCTAAATCGCCCTTTTTTACCCAGATATTCGATTCAGCCCCAATAAAAAACCCCCTCTGCTTTCGTCATCGTAAAGTCATTACAAAGCAGAGGGGTTTCATTTTTTATTTTTGTATAGACAGATTTTAAGGATAATACCGGCAAAAAACCAGTTTCTCTGATGTTGTGTTTATTTTAACCTGCCTACTCAGTTCAGCCTAGTCCCAATCGGGAATCTCGGCATCTTCTCCACCAATCCCGATTCCAGTGTTAAATATTTCGGCATCAGTGAGATTGAGATCATTCATTGATGCTTTATACACATTAGAATCGTGAATCATAGCGCGAGTAAAATTTACCCCGTTGAGATTGGTTTGCTTCAAATTCACATTAGCTACATAAGCTGATGTTAGGTTAGCACCTGCCAAGTTTGCACCAGTTAAGTCAGCACCTTCGAGGTTAGCCCCTACAAGGTTGGCTCCTTGGAGCTTCGAGCCTCTCAAGTCAGCACCAATTAAATGAGCGCCACTGAGGTTAGCTCCCGCTAGATTGCACTGGATACATTCCCCAGTTGAAAGCAGCTTTTGTAAATCCTGCGGATTCTCGGCTTTAACCGAGCTAGTGAAAAATAGGGGAGTTGCTAAGGCCATGGCCGCTAATAGCTGGAGTTTCATAATTTTCCCCCTTAAATAATCAAGTTGCGTCCGTTCTGTCCCTCACAACTCTATTATCTCATTAAACTTCATAAGGTCAATCTATTTACTAACAAGTTAGTTGTGATATGAGACAGGGATAACGGTAATCTAATAAATGCCGTTAATTCTGATTTTTGGCGATTTTTACTTGACAATCCCCAAAAAACTGCCAGTGTTAAATCACTATTAAATCTTTTTAAAAGCTTGCACTACTCGCCATAATTTGGCTACTTTGATAAGTATTTATACTTTTTAATAAATACTGTTAGATTAAGCCGTCAGAAATTCTCGCATGTACTGATTGACCAACTCAGGCTGTTCTTGCTGCACCCAATGGCCGCAATGGGGAATGTACTTGATTTGAAAGTCCCTAACATACGCTGCGGTGTCGTAGGTTAGTTCCTTACCAAGTGCAGTGTCATTTTCTCCCCAAATCATTAGTGTTGGCACTTCCAGAATGCCCCAATTGGGATTTAGCATTCTCTGCTGAAAAATATTGCGGTAATAGTTCAACATTGCTGTGAGGGCACCGCGTTTTGCAGCAGCATCTTTATATGCGTCAATATCTACTTTGGTGAAAGCACTCTTGTTAACTGCTGTACCTTTAAAAGCTGTTTCAATTGCTTGGTAGTCGGAAGATTGTAAAAGTAATTCTGGTATCCACGGTAGTTGAAATAGGAATATGTAGTTGCTACGTAGCAACTGTTGGGGAGTACGTAAGCCTTGGGCAAATTTGGCAGGATGAGGCAGGTTAAGGATAATTAATCGCTCTAGCATTTCGGGGTGAGCATAGGCAAAATTCCAAGCGATCGCACCTCCCCAATCATGTCCGACTAAAACACATTTTTGGTATCCTAATCCTTTAATTACTCCTTCAACATCTTTGATAAACTCATCCATTACATAAGCTGATTGATCATTTGGTTTATCGCTATCGTTGTAACCACGCAAGTCAATGGCGACAACTTTAAAATTTTGGGCAAATTCTGGTATTTGATGCCGCCAAGAGTACCAAAACTCAGGAAACCCATGCAACATCAACATTAATGGCCCTTCACCTTGGGTAACGTAGTGTAGTTTTACCCCATTGGTAGTTATATATTCGTGTTTCCAAGAACTTTCGATTACAGACATAATTAATCCAAACTCAGCATTAAAAAATACTAAATAATAATACTGTGCTTAATAACTGTAATATTTTTTGAGCAGCCTCACATCTATTAAAAGACAGTATTACGATAGAGACTTTTTGCAAAAATATTAGACTATTTTCCCTGGGGTAGATGTGAATCGTGGGTAAATTTTGGTAAAAGGTAGATATAATAATTCTCCACAACTACCATGACACAACAGTTGGCAAACCATGCTTCATTGTGGGTTGAGCGACTGGGACGATTTGGCTATGTTTCTAAGGGAGTAGTTTACGGTATAGTTGGACTACTGGCAGCACAGGCAGCTTTTGGCACGGGTGGTAGAACAACTGATACCCAAGGCGCTCTCCAAACAATCGTCAACCAGCCATTTGGTAAATTTTTGCTGGCTTTAGTTGCAATTGGATTGATTGGATACGTAATCTGGCGTTTTGTACAGGCAATTAAAGACCCAGAAAATAAAGGTAACGATGCCAAAGGTTTGGCAGTACGAATTGGTTACGCAGTTAATGGCTTGATTTATGCAAGTTTAGCCTTAAGTGCAGTGCAAATCGTTATGGGTACAGGCAGCGCTAAAAATAGTAGTGATTCTACTGAAGATTGGACGGCACGTTTGCTTTCTCAACCCTTTGGTCAATGGCTAGTTGGAACTGTGGGAGTGTTGATAATTGCTTTAGGTTTCTATCAGTTTTATCAAGCCTTTAGTGCCAAATTTCGTAAAGAACTCAATTTAACTGAGTTAAGCAACAAAGAAGCCCAATGGGTAATGAGGATTTCCAGATTTGGTTTAGCGGCACGGGGTATAGTCTTTTGTATTATCGGCTGGTTTTTAATCGAAGCTGCAAGGCAATCGAACGCCGCTACCGCACAAGGTTTGGATCAAGTATTACAGACTCTAGCACAACAGCCTTATGGAGCATGGCTTTTAGGTATTGTGGCGTTAGGTTTGGTTGCCTATGCCATTTACACAATAATACAGGCGCGTTATCGTCGGCTAGTCAATGTTTAGATGGTGCAGTGCCGAGAATTTCAATTTATAGAAATGGCAATAGAAACCCGTGGTATCTGGCTGACCACTACTGATAGTAAAGTTCTCAGGTCAAAGGAACGTATTGCTGAGGCGATGAATTTCCTGGCCGAGACAGGATTTAATGTGGTGTTTCCCGTTGTTTGGAACAAGGCAGTAACTTTATATCCTAGTCAAACAATGCAGCAGACTTTTGGAGTCGAAATTGACCCGATGTCTGTAGGTCGTGACCCTTTAGAAGAAGTGGTGGTGGAGGCGCGGCGAGTTGGGTTAAAAGTAATTCCTTGGTTTGAATACGGTTTTGCCAGTTCCTACAATTTGAATGGTGGTGTACTTTTACAGAAAAAACCGGAATGGGCTGCGCGTGACTGTAACGGCAACTTACTGAAGAAAAACGGCTTTGAGTGGTTGAATGCACTCGACTTAGAGGTGCAGGAATTCTTCTTGAACTTGGTGCTGGAAGTTGTAAATAATTATGATGTGGATGGTGTTCAAGGAGACGATCGCTTGCCAGCATTCCCCTGTGAAGGTGGCTATGACGAGCTAACTATCACCCGCTATCGCCAGGAATTCGATCGCAATCCACCAGAGAATCCCAAAGATAGGCAATGGTTACAATGGCGTGCAGATATTCTGACTGACTTTTTGGCGCGTCTCTACGGGGAGGTGAAAGCAGTTAATCCTAATTTGCTAGTAGCGATCGCACCTAATATTTATGATTGGGCATTCCAGGAATATCTGCAAGACTCCCCCACATGGCTGAACCGGGGAATAGTTGATATGATTCAGCCGCAGATTTATCGCCGTGATTTTAGGAGTTATCAAGCGATCGCTGATAAACTAATAAACCAGCAGTTCACAGATGGGACACTGCCGAAGTTAGCACCGGGAATACTGATGAAGCTTGGTTCTTATTGCATTAGTCCAGAATATCTGGTGCAGGCAATTGAATACAATCGCCAACTTGGCATTCAAGGAGAGGTATTCTTTTTTTACGAAGGTTTGCGCGAGAATAACAATACCCTAGCGAAAGTTTTGCGAAATGGCCCTTATGCTAAGTCTGCATCATTTCCCACTCTGTCAGATTTGAGTGCGGGTGGTGTAGATAACAAGAGGACATCTTCTATTTGGCGAGGAGTGGAAAGGTTGTTAAAAAAGATTTTTTAAGGAAAAATGCGCGTGGAATCTCAATTATCGGTGGAACAGGTAATTAAGACTTTAAAAGAGGATTTACCAACACTTTTTGAAAAAGATATCTCCTATGATATTTATACACAGGATATCTACTTTAAAGATCCGGTAAATACATTTAAATACAAATTTAATTATCGCATTATATTTTGGACTTTGCGATTTCACGCTAGGCTATTTTTTACCAATATCTACTTTGATGTGCATGAAGTATCTCAGTCAGCCGAAGACACTATTTTAGCAAAGTGGACAGTGCGAGGAGTGTTACGCGTTCCTTGGAAAGCAGGTTTGCTTTTTAATGGCTATTCAACGTATAAACTAAATCAAGATAACTTGATATACGAGCATATAGACACTTGGGATCGTAAACCTGGGGAGATTTTACGGCAGTTTTGGCAAAGGGGAAGAGAGAGCTAATTAGCTGTTACATATTCATTCTTGAGACGAAGAATAATTAAGCAGGTAATTTCTGTTTCCTCTTATAAATTTATTTTAGAAGCTCTTTTCTATACAACTTCATATTAAATTGGTATAAGAAGATTTTCGTTAATTGTTGCTGGGCTTAGTTGTACTTTTTTTGACTATCGAATAGCGAATTCTACGTTGTCGTGTTTTTCCTGGTTTCCAACCTGGAGACTTTCTACAAGCTTTAGGCGAACGGCAAAAATACACGGTAGGAGCGCACAGCTATCTGCGATCGCATCCCATTTAGCTTTGAGATTAAGGTAAAATTATGAGTAGAAATATGAAGAATTTTAAATAAACTAATCAATGTCCAGCATTTCTCTTGACAAAAGTAACTCTCGTGTTGTTGTTATCGGTGCCGGAATAGGTGGACTGACTGCTGGAGCATTATTAGCTCATAGAGGTTACAGCGTCTTAATTTTGGATCAGGCCCTCGTACCAGGAGGCTGTGCTTCGACGTTTAAACGGCAGGGATTTACCTTTGATGTGGGCGCAACTCAGGTGGCGGGGTTGGAACCAGGGGGAATTCATCACCGCATTTTCTCAGAATTGAAAATTGATTTACCGGAAGCAACGCCTTGTGATCCTGCTTGTGCGGTATATTTACCTGGGGAAAGCACACCGATTAATGTTTGGCGCGACCAAGAGAAATGGCAAGAGGAACGACAAAAACAGTTTCCCGGTAGCGAACCGTTCTGGCAGTTGATGGCAACTTTGTTTGATGCCAGTTGGGAATTTCAAGGACGTGATCCTGTGCTACCACCACGTAATTTATGGGATTTGTGGCAGCTAACGCAAGCGGTGCGTCCCAGTACATTAATTACCGTACCCTTCACTTTGTTTACGGTAGGAGATGCTTTACGGTTATGTGGACTAGGAAATGACCAAAGACTGAGAACTTTTTTAGATTTGCAACTGAAGCTATACTCCCAGGTGGATGCAGAACAGACAGCATTACTTTATGCCGCCACAGCGTTGAGTGTATCCCAACTGCCCCAAGGATTGTTTCACCTCCAAGGAAGTATGCAAGTATTAAGCGATCGCTTGGTACAATCCTTAGAAAGAGATGGCGGCAAATTGTTGATGCGCCACACTGTTGAAGAAATCAAAGTAGAAAACGGCAAAGCTACTGCTGTAGTCATTAGAAATCAGAAAACCGGCGAAGTCTGGACAGAAGCCGCCGACCACATCGTTAGCAATGTCACCGTACAAAACTTGGTGCAGCTGTTGGGAGAACAAGCGCCATCTGGATATAAAAACCGGGTGGAAAAACTGCCCCAAGCATCGGGTGCATTTGTGGTTTATTTGGGTGTAGATGCCAGCGCGATTCCGCCTGAATGCCCTCCCCACCTCCAATTTCTGTACGATGTCAATGGCCCCATTGGCGAAAATAATTCCCTGTTTGTTTCCGTCAGTCATCCTGGAGACGGTCGCGCACCGGAGGGGAAAGCAACAATTATCGCTTCTTCATTTGTCGATCCTGCACAGTGGTGGCAGACTGAAGATTATGAAGGACTAAAAGAAAAGTTTACCCAAGAAGGGATCGCTCGTCTTGCCCAATACTTCTATCTCAAACCAGAAACGATTATTTATCAAGAAGCCGCAACACCCCGCACCTTTGCCCATTTCACAGCCCGCGATCGCGGTATAGTCGGTGGCATAGGTCAAAGGATTCCGACCTTTGGCCCCTTCGGGTTCGCCAACCGTACACCCATCCAGCATCTGTGGTTAGTTGGTGACTCCACCCATCCAGGGGAAGGTACTGCTGGGGTGAGTTATTCGGCGTTAACAGTAGTCAGGCAAATTGATGCGCAAATGTAGTACATTGTCAAGTTATTTTTTAGTCTTTACTACTAACTTGCTTACAACAATAAAAGCAGAAATTTCGTGAAATGGTATAAATCATACTTGTAACCGATGACAAATAGGATGGAAAACTGATGAAATAAGGTTAGTGTTGCTAATCTGGAGTAATGACAGACAGCGTTTTAATTCTTGGTGGACGGGGGCGGATTGGTAGCAGTGTTGCTCAGGATCTTGCTACCCATACGCAGGCTAAAATTACAATTACTGGACGTTCTGCGGAGTTTGGGAAGGCTGTTAGCTTGTCTTCGGGAGGACAGGTGCAGTTTTTGGTATTGGACTTGGCAGAAGTTGACAAGTTGCGAGATGCGATCGCAAACTCTAATTTAGTCATTCATTGTGCTGGCCCATTTCATTATCGAGATACTAATGTTCTCGAAACCTGTATTTCTCAAGGCGTTAATTATGTAGATGTCAGTGACCATCGTTCTTATACCAGCAAAGCTCTGAATTATCATGAACAAGCTGCTGCTGCTGGTGTAACTGCAATTATTAATACTGGCATTTTTCCTGGTATTTCTAACAGCATGGTACGTCAAGGTGTTGAACAATTTGATAAACCAGAAAAGATCCATTTAAGTTATTTGGTTTCTGGTTCTGGTGGTGCTGGCATTACAGTGATGCGGACAACTTTTCTGGGGTTACAGTATCCCTTTGAGACTTGGATAGATGGAAAATGGGAGTTAATTAAGCCTTATAGTGAAAGAGAATTAGTTGAGTTTCCACCTCCCTATGGACTCAGCGGAGTTTACTGGTTTGATATGCCAGAAACCTTTACGCTGCCCAAAGCTTTCCCATCAGTAAAAACTGTAATTACTAAGTTTGGCTCTGTTCCCGATTTTTACAATCATTTAACTTGGATTGCAGCACACGTTTTTCCAAAGTGGTTAATGCAACGCCGTTACATGATTGAATTTCTGTCTCATGTCAGCCATTCCATGACAGATGTTACTAATAATTTTAGTGGAATTGGTGTAGCAGTTCGTTCCGAAGTTACAGGGCAAAAAAATGGTGAAACAGCAGTTTATTGCTCAACTATAGTGCATGAAAATACAGCGGCGGCTTCTGGTTGTGGTACAGGTAGTATTGCCCAGTTATTGCTAGAAGGTAAACTCCAGAAACCAGGTGTTTTTGCTGTTGAAGAAGCACTACCAACAAAATTATTTGAAGATGTAATTCAAAGCCGAGGAATTAAAATTAATCACACTTGGTTATAGGTTAATACGCTTGGGTTAAGCACACAAGATCAATGGCTAATAATTTACCACATTTGAAATCGTGTTTTGTTTCTACACCACCTAACATAATTAGCCACAGATACTCGTAGGGACACGGCAATGCTGTGTCCCTAACTGTGTACTTCTTTCAAATGAGAATCACTATAAAAGATTTAGATATAGCAGTCCTAAATCATTCGTAAACAATAAGATCCCCGACTTCTTTGAGAAGTCGGGGATCTTAGTCTCTCGATTTTCACAACTTATTTAGGATTGCTATAGCATTAACTGAACTATAGGTAAAAATTATTATACCTTGCGATAGAAGTAAAAACTGTACTTAAAAACTTAGGATGCCTGTGAGCCTTAAATATTGCATGTATTTATACATGAATGAGGCTCATAAAATAAAACTAGGAGTAGGAGGATTTTTCAATGCAAAAAATTCTATTAACTTTAAAACAAGCGTTACGTTCAATTTTAGTTGTTTGCTTGATGGTTTCCATCAGCTTGTCAGGTTCATTCATTTTCGTTCAGCAGGCTAGTTATGCAACTACTCTTGAAGAATTAAAGCTAATACCCCCAGAGTATAAACCAAATTCTGAAGAAAAAATCAATCGTGCTAACGAATATGATCCAGGTGTTGGCGTTCAAGAAGAAAAACGACAAGAAGCTTATGAGCAAGCAATAAAAGATTCAGAAAATCTTAATACTCTAGAGAAAACTTACGAAAGGAATTTGAAGGCTGAACAAGAACAAAATCCCCCAGAAAGTTTTGGTGAAAAAGCCAAAGAAGTTATTGAAAAGGTGACAGGTAAATAGGAAATATAAACCTTAACCTTAAACCTAACTCCTTCCCAACAATATAAGGAGAATAAAACTCAAAACCTCTCTCCGGTTTTGAGTCAGGTTTAGAAAATTAAATTGTAGGGTGTGTTATTGCTAAAGCGGAACACACCTTAAATTTTTGATGGTGTATTCCAGTTTAGCCATAACACTACAACAAAAATTAATTTTACTCAAATTCATCTATTGTGGCGGGAGGAGTAGCTTTTCTCTGATTAGTAAGATTGCGCTCATACCACTTCATTAATGGAGTTGCACTAATTCCATGTATAATCACAGAAACTACAATAGTAGTGTAAGTTATCCAAGCAATTTGTTCAGCGGCTTCTCCTTTTAATCCATGACCAAACGCATAGGCAAGATAATATAAAGAGCCGACACCACGAATACCAAACCATCCAAATAACCAGCGAGTTCCTGGATGAAAGGTTCGGCGGTGTGAGTTGAGAGGGCGTTTACCTATTGTGCTAATCCAAACTCCTACAGGTCTGATTACGAATAATAATAAAATTACTACTAATAAAGATTGCATAGCATAGTTGAGCATTGGTTGCAATAATAATATTGAACCTAATAGTAGAATTGTTCCAACTTCCAGCAGCTTTTCAACTTGCTCAACAAATTCCAATTGCGCTAGCGGTTTTTCAGGATTTCTGTAACTGCGTTGGATAACTAACCCAGCAACAAATACTGCCAAAAATCCATAGCCATTAACCATTTCTGTTAAAGAATAAGTCAGTAGAATTGTGCTGATAGCAATAAAATCTTCCATTAACTCATCAGCAGGACGACGTTTTTGAATTCTTTTTTCAATCCAAACTATAGATTTGGCAACGACAATTCCCATAACAATGCCGGCTGCGATCGCCCAAATTAAATCAACCGCAATCCACTCTTTAAACCAATTACCCCAGTTATCATCTTCTAATGCATGAATGCCAAAGTAAACGAAGGGAAAAGCTAAAGCATCGTTTAACCCACCTTCAGAAGTTAAACCAAATCTCAACTCATCTTGGTCATTTGTATCGGTCAGTTGTACTTCTGATGCTAATACTGGATCGGTAGGTGCGAGAATTGCTCCTAATAAAATTGCTTCTCCCCAATTCATCCCTAAAAATAATTTACCTACAGCAGCTAAAGCAAAAATTGACATTGGCATCAGAAATACAATTAATCGTGCCGTAATACCCCAAACCCCCAATTGTAGAGGGCGAACAATTTTTAAACCACAGCTAAATACAGAAATAATTACTACAAGTTCTGTGATTCTCTCCAGCAGTTCGGCATTAAAAACTTCATCTCGACGTAATTGAATCAGCCCTAAGCCGTAAGGGCCTAGTAAAATACCAACTAGTAGATAGATAATAGCAAAAGAAAGAGGTAAGCGAGAAATCCAACCTGACCCTAATGTGACCATTAGCAGAAGCAGACCAATCACAAATAGCTCAATAATATAGATATCTACCATATAGCGATTTATATAAAAATTAGGCGTTACTTTGTAAGCTTAGTTGCAATAGCTTGATGTTAGAAATTACCTATGGACAGATTTTCTTGAATTGTAAATTTGGAATTCACACCCGCTACCAAATTTGATTGAGAATAAGGGAATAAATAAATGTGGCGTTGGCTTTTCCCGCCTTCTCTACGAGATGCTCCGTGAACGGCATCGCGCTTTGATAAAGAGTTGTTGGTATATAAGTTGGTATATAAGTAGAACGAAATGACTTTACGAAGCGGTTTGATTATTCCCCTCTGAATTAAAACACAGCCCCTAAAAAAATGGGATGTAGCACAAGAATATGGCTAACGCTCACTTGTGCGCTCCTAGTAATGGTCTGTATCCCCCAGTTTTTCACTCAGATATCACCCATTTTAGTACAAATATACTATAATAAAGATAGCGTCCACAAAGCCTAGTTAAATGCATAACGGCTCTGTGAAAACCTTCTGGAAGATGGATTCAAGGGTTAGTTCGATGATGAAGCATTACATTCTCAACCTCAATCCGACTGCCAAGCATGAATGGGATCGGTGTATTTTACGTGACCCGCTGACTGCTAAACGCCCAGACATTGCTAAATTAATTGCTGAAGCGGTTGGTGCTGATACAGGCAGTTATCTGGTGAGCGTGAATATCGAAGTTCAAGTTTTAGAACAGGCCGCAGTACCTCAAGCCGAACAACTCTCACTTTCATTTCCAGAGGTGAGTCTACCGTCACAGCTACGGGAAGTGGCTTGAGCTAGTGTCCAAAAACTGTATTTTTGAATACAGTTTTTAGACAACAGTCAACTAAAGGAGGTGTATACTCCAGAGCGATCGCAAAACTCTTCGGTCTGGTGACATTTGGTTATCGCCGCGATCACAGTTTTGTTTTCTATATGCAACTGGGTTAGTTAAAACGTTGTAAGAGAGAAATTACTAAAAAACCTCCTAAAAACAAAAAACCCGCTATAGCGGGTTACACAACAAACTAAGAACAATGAAAACTTGATTTAGCTGGAATACCTCATTTCAGCTTCTAGTTGACGAATCAGTTGTTCGTCGCCCTTTGCTCTGGCTACTTGCAAGCGATGCTCTAGGCTTTTTTGAATATTCTCTCTGTGAGTTTCTTGTGCTTTCCTGACACTTTGTAGTCTACCTTGATTCATAATGATTACCTTCTTTAATTTTTTGCTTTATGTCTGGTATTCTTAACATAGCATATATTTTGTAGCTGTTGCTACAGAAATTTCTGAATTAATGTAGATTTTAGCAAAAATATGTCTAAAAAGCAGATAGGTCAACAACCACTCGTGACTTTACTGAGTGATTTCGGCGATCGCGATGTTTATGTAGGCATAATGAAGGGTGTCATAGCCCAAATTAACCCCAGACTGACGGTGGTAGACTTAACGCACCAAATTCCACCGCAAGACATAGCCGCAGCCAGGTTTTCCCTGATGAATGCTTGTCCCTATTTCCCCGTTGGCACAGTGCATGTGGCAGTAGTAGATCCGGGTGTGGGAAGCAAGCGACGAGCGATCGCAGTAGAATTTGCTCAAGGGTTTTTGGTAGGCCCAGATAATGGTATCTTTAGCGGGGTACTTAGTCAAAGTCCTGCGATCGCAGCCGTCGAACTCACAAATCTTAACTATTGGCAAACTCCTCAACCAAGCAAAACTTTTCACGGTAGAGATATCTTTGCACCAGTGGGAGCTAATCTTGCTAGTGGTGTCTCCCTCAAACAGCTAGGACAAGAAATTGAGCCAGCAAGTTTGGTAAAACTGGATATAGGCGAGTGTAAGCAAACAACCACTGGTGTAGTGGGTTGCATTCAATATATTGACCACTTTGGCAACTTAGTGAGCAACATTGCAGGGAGTTACGTACAAGGCAAAACTTGGTCTGTGCAGGCTGCGGGGTTGAGTATACCAGGCTGTGAAACTTACAGTGATGTTAACGTGGGAGATATAATAGCTTTAGTTGGCAGTCACGGCTGGATAGAAATTGCCATTAATAGCGGCAATGCCCACTCACAGTTGCACCTAGATTGGCAAGAACCGCTTCAAGTTCTGCTAACGTGAACCACTCACACTGACTACAACTCTTCACTTACAGCAGCTTGCTTTTTAAGTAAGGTACAAAACGCAGGACTCACGCATCACATATAAAGAGTTTCTGCCTCCTGCCTCTTTCACATCCACCCCCCAACTTCCGCCTCAGTTAAAGGCTTCTCTAATTTGGTATATTCTGTCTGAGCAGCCCGCAACACGTGTTTCATCTGCACTGGTTCCCCAGCATCGGCAGCGAGGAAAGCTGCATTTAAGGCTATGTTACGGATATTACCCCCAGCGACATTAAGTCGTGCTAGTTGCAGAGCATCTAAATCTGCGGTTGGTGTGTCGGTTGGAAAGACGCGTCGCCAAATCTCGGCTCGTTGCGTTGTATCCGGGAAGGGGAACTGCACTACAAAGCGAATGCGCCGCAGAAAGGCTGTATCAATTGCACTCTTCAAGTTCGTAGTCAGGACTGCTAAACCTGGGTAGCTTTCCATCCGTTGCAATAGGTAGCTAACTTCGATGTTTGCGTAGCGATCGCGGGCATCTTTAACCTCACTCCGTTTGCCAAATAAAGCGTCAGCTTCATCAAATAACAAAATTACCCCGCCTTGTTCAGCAGCATCAAATACCCGGCGCAAATTCTTCTCTGTCTCGCCAATATATTTGCTGACTACCGACGATAAATCAATGCGATAAAGGTCGAGGCGCAATTTATGGGCCAGCACTTCTGCTCCCAAGGTTTTACCAGTGCCGCTAGCACCTGCAAATAAAGCGCTGATTCCCAATCCTCGCGCACTCTTCGCAGCAAACCCCCAATTGTTATATACAGTACTCCGTTGACGCACATGAGCTGCAATTTCCCGGAGAACTTGTTTCTGTGCCTCTGGTAATACTAAGTCCTCCCAATCACCAGATGGCTCAATTCGCTGGGCGAGTTCATCCAAGCGCGGACGTGCTTGCACACGGCAGGCATCCCATAAAATGCTAGTGATATCGTTTTCCGGTGTTTGTGCTAACTGCCCTATAGCTTCTGCACAAGCAGCGCGGATGGTTGCGGCGCTTAGGTTGAACTGATCCACTAGGGTTTTAACTTGCCCATTCATTTGCGGTGCAATTGCACCTAGTGCATCTTGCCAAACTACACCTTGTTCTTTGATAGTTGGTTGATGTACGTCAAAATTAACTACTAGGCGTTGTCCTAAGCCGATCCGTTCTCGACTCGTGACTATTAAAAAGCCGTTTGTGCGTTCGATGAACCGAGCGATCGCATTCAGCCGCGCTGTATCATTAGTATCCAGATCGTTGCAGTCTATTAGTAATGCACACTTACTTAAAATCGTCTCACGAGTCCATAGGCGGATGAGATTATCCAACTCGCCAGGTGCTAAGGGAATGACTTGTGCAGGCATTACCCACAGGCTTAAACCCTGGCTCTGACAAATTGTAGCGGCAATGGCACGTTTGCTGACAGTTTCATTACTACATAACTGAACGATTGGTAAGCTATTAACCTTGTAAGCTTGCGACCAAACTGCTGCTACTCGTTCTGCTAAATCTTGGTGCGAGGGTACTAAATCACTAACCTCTTGTAATGGCTCAATGATGCCAGCTAATCGTTCGTCAAGATATTGAATACCCGTTAAATAATGTAAAATCCGCTCGTCAATTCTCAAGGGACTGAGAGTAAGGGAATGACCGTCACCAATTTGAATTAACCGCCAATGACGTAAGGGAGCATTTGGAGCGATCGCATCCCAGTGGACATTAGGTAAAGCTGCCAGAGCTAAACTTAAGGTTGGGTAAGCTCGTTGTGAATCCCCGTGGACAATAGCACATAACTTCGCAAAATCTCCATTCAATTCCATACCTGCACACAACAGCAACAAATCACGTTCAAAGGGTGAGAGGCTAAACATTTTGCACACTCTCTCCAATGTCGATGGTGCAGGCATAGCAGCAGCAGCTTCCTGTAACGCTTGCTGTAAATGCTCTTGGTTTTTCTCCTCAGGTTGATTTTGCTCTTTTGCCGTGTGATTTTCTAAAATACCACGCACTAGCGCTAGGGCTGCTGATAGATAGCGGTAGTTTGCCTCATCCCAATTGTGATTTGTCGTAGCATTCATAGAATTGTCACCTGTGGCGAATCATATTCCCCGGACTGATTTTTATGCAGTGGACTTTCCGCCCCATCTACCTGCACCCGGACAATATAAGTTCCTGGTTTCACATTTTTGACAGGAATAGTGATTGCATCAGTGTTTTCGGTGCGTGGTGCAACCAAGAAAGAGTAAGCTACCGGGTTATTACCTGACGCTTCATTAAGTAGCAAAACTACCCGCTGTACCTTAGCAACTTTAGGCTGGAATTTAACGATAATTTCTGCTGTGCGTAAATTGTCGCCGCTATTTTCAACTTGAGCGACAAATGCTGAAATTGTTGGATGGAGGACAAAAGTTGCAACGTTTGATTCAACTAGATAATCCGTTTGTCCTGCGTTGTTCATTGTTAGATGTACAACTTGGATACCTTGCACACTTGCGTACAAATCTGGCGGGACTAACAAGCTGATTTGCGTTTCTTTAACATCCTGAGGTACTAGTAATGTCTCCGTATTACCCAAACGAACTCGTGTGATCTCACCCCGTAACCGTTTACCACGAATTACTAATGTTGTTCCCGCAACAATCATTTGCTCAGTCTTTGCCGTAGCCATAACTTGCTCTATACTCGGCTGAGACAAGGGCATCATATAGAAACTTTCAGAGTTGTCAGATTTGCTACTTTCAATCAATACCATTGATGCCAGATAGGTAGCTGAAGGTCGATAGTGCGTTTGTAAAGCAGACCATAACTTAGAAGTTTCTTCCATGTTAAAAAATTCTGGAGTCAGTTTGATCTGCCCAATTTGTTCAGCTAAATCGGATACAGACACACTTGCTAAAGCTTGCGAAAAAGCACTTGAGGTATTGGTTGTAGAGGCATTTCTCAGAGTATTCTCAATAATATCCGATGTGATAGCTGGTGTTTTGTGTAATAAATGCATTGCGTAGCCAAGTAGAAGCTCCGCCTGAAAATCCTTGGCTCCATAGGCTGTTAGCAAGTAATGGAGGTCAAGAGCTAGTGGTGGAGTCGGAGAGCGCGGGTTTCCATTAATACGTGAGTGCCTGCTCCGAAATTCCTGAGATACCCAATCGACATTGCGATTCTGCGTCACTTGATAGAGAAATAGGTTAATTTGAGCACGCTCGTCAGCTTCAACTGAAATTCGATCAGGCGGCAGGGCAGTTACAATCACATCACCAACACTAGCAGTGATCGGATCACTGACTAAACCATTTTCCAGCAAGACTTTTAGTACTGCTGTCACGGCGGCTATCGAGAGCACATTACTCATCCTCGTTCCTCATGGCAATAGCACATATCAATCATGTACGCCTGAGCACATTGACAGAATATATTTTGCAAAACTTTAAATATTCTGTAACGGAGACTATCTACACGGTATACAAAATTACATAAGCAATAGTCTGTCAAGTTTGAGTTGCTAGGTTCTTGGTTTGCGCTTTAATGCAAACTAAGAACAATCCCCACCCCTCAATTATTTCTTGATGCACTACTACTTATTAGCAGCTCGGCAGATAAAAATAACCTTAATTCGATGAGTAGAGTCTGCTATAGCTCAAAATCAGGAAAAAAGAGTTACGCTGACGACCCTCGTCGAATTTGCGTTAACTTAATATCAGGAACCAATTTCAACTGTCATAGGTCTTAACTTTAAACATTTTATCAAATTCTTCGTATTACTTTAAGTTACTAATATGTTAAGCTGAGTATAATTAGATAAATACTAGTAGCATATATTACTAAATATTTAGAGTTACGAAGCAAGCAATCATATTTGTAACACTAGTAGTATATCTGACTAAAGTTAACACTTTAAAGTAACTAGGATGGGTTGCCCCAGATGAAATCCCCACCTTCTTCAAATTCTTGGATTGGACGCTTCGTAGGTGATAACGAGCGATACCGTTTAGACAGACGGTTAGCCGGGGGTGGCATGGGAGAAGTCTTCCTGGCAACTGACACCCGTGTAGGTCAGCAGGTAGCACTGAAGTTGCTCAAAGATACGCTGGTGGCATCACAAGAAATGAGAAAGCGTTTTGAGCGTGAGGTAGCAGTTTGTGCTGCTTTGCAAAGTGACCACATCGTTAAGATTAGTGATTGTGGAGTCACCCCGGAAGGTTTTCCATTTTATGTAATGGAATATTTGCGGGGGCAAACCCTCAGGCAATTACTGCTGCGCGAAAAGCGGCTATCTGTTGAGCGGACTGTGAAGATTATGGCGCAAGTTTGCAAAGGTTTGCAGCTTGCCCATCAAGGGGTGACTCTCCAAAGGGATGGAGGTAAAACCACTGAACATATTCAGGTAGTTCATCGTGACCTGAAACCAGATAATATATTTTTAGTGCCTACAGATTTGGGAGAGTGGGTAAAAGTTTTGGATTTTGGTGTTGCCAAAATTCGGAGTGAATCTTCAGAAAATTCTAATATTACAAATATAACTAGTACATTTATTGGTACGTTTCGTTACGCACCTCCTGAGCAAATCCAAAGTGATAAAAACCTGGACGCTAGGGGTGATATTTACAGTTTAGGGATTATCCTTTATGAAATGCTGAGTGCAGCCGACCCCTTTGGAATCAGCATTAAGGGTAGTCATATTAGTGAAGCTTCTTGGGTATTAGCTCATGCTTATGAACCACCAAAACCACTGCGATCGCAACCAGGGTGTGATCACCTACCCGTACAATTGGAAGAGGTGGTGATGAAATGCCTCCACAAGAACCCAGCTAACCGATTTGCAACAGTAGAAGAATTGAATCAGGCTTTGCAAGCTGCTGCCAAATTTGCCACCGGGACTACTAGTGTACCCGGACAGGCTACTGGGGAGCCACAACCTTTTTACAATCAAGGTTCAAATCACGAAACTATT
>NZ_JBIQNW010000009.1:42722-205112 GCF_047228265.1 Nostoc sp. UIC 10607
TTCCAAGACAATCGAACGACGACACTATTCTGCGTCCTCCATCTGCATACAATCAAGGTTCAAATCACGAAACTATTCCAAGACAATCGAACGACGACACTATTCTGCGTCCTCCATCTGCATACAATCAAGGTTCAAATCACGAAACTGTTCCGAGACAATCGAACGACGACACTATTGTGCGTCCTCCATCTGCATACAATCAAGGTTCAAATCACGAAACTGTTCCGAGACCATTTCAACCAGTTGAGCAAAGCCAATCTGAGGAAACCGTTCCTCCCCTTCAGGCTGGATACAACCAAGGTTCAAATCATGAAACCGTTCCGAGACCATTTAACCCAGTTGAGCAAAGTCAACCAAGTCCTGTGAATAATCCAAATGCCAGCAAACCGGACGTGACATTATATCAACCACGACCTGCGTCTAATCAAGGCGGGCAACAAGCGCCACCAGATAAGACCTTGTTTCAACCAAGACCTGGAGCTAATCAGGGTGGGCAACAAGTGCCACCAGATAAAACATTGTTTCAACCGCGACCTGGAGCTAATCAGAGTGGGCAACAAGTGCCACCAGATAAGACCTTGTTTCAACCAAGACCTGGGTCTAATCAGAGTGGGCAACAAGTGCCACCAGATAAGACCTTGTATCAACCGCGACCTGCATCCAATCAAGGCAGACCACAAGTGCCGCCAGATGTGACGTTGTATCAACCGCGACCTGCATCCAATCAAGGCAGACCACAAGTAGCAACAGATGACACTATTTACCAACCAAAGCTAAATGGGCAGCTAGCTACGAGAATTTCTCCCAATTTCTTGCGAATCCTGGGAGTGGTCTTTGCAATTGGGCTGACTTTAGCATTAGTAACGTATATATATACTCAATTTCAATCTCGTAAAGAGCCAAATAACCAACAAAGTTTACCTAATAGCAGCATTCAAAACTAATCAGCTAATGAGCGTTAGGCAAGAGCGTAGATTATGTACATAATCTACGCCCCTAAGCCGATTCATGTGTTGCAAACGACATTCATTAACTATATTCATCCCAAACTACAGGAAAGGAATAATTTGAAACCGCCGATAAATCATGATTTTCACTGCGGGTTTCTTCATCAAGAACTTTCACAACTTTGTTATAAATGTCTTGTGCTTGTTGCGGGGAATCACCGATGCTGGTTAATCCCAACTTGCCAAACTGCGAAAGGCAACCCATAAGATGAAACACTGTACCCGTTTCAGTACCACTGTCAAAGTGCAGTCTGTGGTGAGCGATGATATCCATCAAATCATTAGGTAATAATCCCTGATAGCGCTCTTTTTGCAGATTATCAGTGGCAATGTAATATTTTGGACGACCTTGCTGACTATAAAATAAACCCGTGGAAAGGTCATAACGCCCGTTCGTTAATAATTTCAAGGTCATGAATGGATGAGTTGTACCGCCTTTACGCAGGTTAATTTCGATCGCCTGAATATCCCACTCTCCATTACCCTTATCAACGGTGATAAAATCTACGCCAAATCGCTCTAAAGTGCCTTTCTCTGCTAGCTTTCTGCCGACTTGTAACCCCAATTGCTGTAATTGTAACCGATAGCTTTCATCAGCCGGAAAGCGACAACCAAGATAAATCTGACCGTCTGGGCCTCCGAGAATTTGGTCGTGGGTTGAAAGGATTTCCACTTCGCCAGTGGGAGTGATTCGTCCTTGGACGCTGGGCGATCGCTTAATTTCCCCTTCCACAAATGCTTCGGTAATTGCCCCCAATTCAGGGATTCTTCCCGAAAAATTATCCCAAGTCTCTTGTTTTGCTTGAAAGCGCATTGTTGAGAAGCGATCGCTAATTGCTGCGACTCTTTGGGCATGAGTCCCTTTACCGGGTGCTAGATTCTCAATTGGTCTAAGATCAAGCAATGCATTTCCCTCTCCAGAAATGCCTTCGTTGAGTTTTACTACAACCCGTTTTAATGTCGGTTGTCGTTCCCACAAATCACTGGTAGCTTCTGCTAAATCTGTATGGTTCCAAATTTTTTCGCTGCCATCTGGATGCGGTACTCCGCTTTCGGCGAAGATTTGCCGACTGCCACTTTTTGTCCCCCAAATCTGTAAATCTGGTGCGGCAGCATACAGCGGTACACCCAATTTTACAGACAATTCGCCTTCCCAGTGCGAAGAGTTGTAGCAAATCATAAATGATTTATCTAGCCTCAAAGCTTGATGAATCCGTTTTAGCAGGCGGGGGCGTTCTAAAATCTTTTGGCTGAGAGGCTTAAGCGAGGAATCGTAAGTAGAAAGTAGCAGCAAGCGATTGCGAGCATGAGAAAAGGGAATTCCTGGCAACAGTTGCAGATAATAATCAATGATACTAGGGTGCAGAGGTACTGATGTTACATAAACCAGTCGAGTCCGGGGATTCTGCAACCGAATCAAGGAAAATAGTAATCTTTCTTCATAATGTTCGCAGCCTTCGATCTTTTGGAGTTCGCGCTGATCGAGACTCAGGGAGGGAATAATTAAAATATCCGCTTCATTATTGTCAAATGACTCGCTCGTTTTCCAGCGATCGCTCAGGGTTAATTGTAAGTGGTGAAACTTTTCAACCTGCTCTAACTCAGAAATATTTAGTATTGCCATAACCCCTACCCTCTAATAATCTCAATGTAGCGCACCATGTAGGCTTTTGGGCTATTATGCGGACTAGTCGTCAGATACTTGTGCAAGAAATTTAGTCTACAAAAAGTCAACTATGCAGATATCAGCCTAAATAAATATTAACATTAACGAAAATCGATGGTGTAAAAGTAAGTATTTTTGCAACTACGAAGTTAGAAAGTAGAAATCTTGATTTTTATTTAGCGAAAATGGCTCAATTGTTGAGGCACAATCAATGATTGTAGACTAATTCAGTAACTCTCATTTATTGGATTTATTTTACGTCTTAAGGTTGAGCAAATGTCAGCTTGTTTTACCTCTATGGAGCGATAAAGTAAAGCAACATAATAGTTAACTTAAAAGCAGATGAGAAGGAGAAATCCTTCATCGCATGAGAGTTGTATACTTGTTTTTCGTGGTCAGGTGAATAGCGTGTGTCAGGTGTGAGGATAAATAATGTAAGCCGCGTACAATTGCCAGCAAGAAGTACGTTTGGTAAGCATCCGGGGTATAAACGCCTAAAATTGCAAATGGCTAGTGAGAGCCAAAGCAAAAAATAAACCTTGGGTTGAATTTTCGATCCAAGGTTTATTTTTCAAATGGGGACTAGAGACTGAAGAAGGCTTTTACCAACATCCAATTACATTCAATATTACCGAAACAAAAACTATGGCTAAATCAAAAGAGCAAAAAGAGCAAAAAGAGCAAAAAGAGCAAAAATTACAACCGCCACAGCAACAACAACCACCTGGTGTTGAATCAGAAATGACGCCAAAACCCAAAGCAGATGATGAGCAGTATCGGGGTAGTGGCAAATTACAAGATAAAGTAGCATTGATTACGGGTGCAGATAGTGGTATTGGTCGTGCTGTAGCGATCGCATTTGCTAAAGAAGGTGCAGATGTGGCGATTCTTTACCTCAATGAACACGACGATGCCAAAGAAACAAAACATTTGGTAGAAAAACAAGGGCGTCGTGCAGTAACCATTGCAGGCGATATCGGCGATGAAACCTTTTGTCAGCAAGCTATCCAACAGACAGTTGGGGAGTTTGGCAAACTCGATATTCTCATCAACAACGCCGCCGAACAACATCCTAAAGAAAGTATCGAAGAAATCACCAAAGAACAACTAGAGCGAACTTTCCGCACTAATATATTCTCAATGTTTTTCATGACTAAGGCTGCACTCAAGCATTTACAAGCAGGCAGTTCTATTATCAATACCACATCAGTAACAGCTTATAAAGGTAGCCCACAACTACTAGATTATTCTTCTACGAAAGGTGCGATCGTTGCTTTTACTCGTTCCTTATCACAAAATTTGGTGCCTAAAGGAATTCGTGTTAATGCTGTTGCACCAGGGCCAATTTGGACACCTTTAATTCCATCAACTTTTCCTGAAGAGAAAGTTGAAACTTTTGGTAAACAAGTACCAATGCAACGAGCCGGACAACCAGAAGAAGTTGCTCCTAGCTACGTATTTTTAGCCTCTGATGATGCTTCTTATGTCTCTGGACAAGTATTACATGTCAATGGCGGAGAAGTTGTTAATGGATAAGTAAAAAAGTTGGTCATTAGTTATTAGTCATTGGCCATAGGTTATTTATTTTGGACAAAGGACTAATAACTAATGACAAAGAAATAATTACTTATAACTCTACCCTAATGGTCTTCCATTGGAGGGATGAGTCAATATTGAAATATTGATAATCTATCTAGCAGCAAACATTTAAGAAATAATAAGTACGTCTATGGCATCTCCTACACCACTGCATGGCACGGAACTAGTAGATTGTGCTAGAGCAAATGCCAAGCAAGGAATTGAAACTGCTGCTTATCAATGTGGCTATGGTCAAGACCTCAACAAATTTGCACGAGAACTCAGACAAGCTTGTGAAGAAATGAATTTACAAGTGAAGGAACTCAGCGGATTGATTACTGACCAGGACATGATACTGGAATTGGGTACTGGCGAAATTGTTGCTCCAGATACGGCATCAGAATTGTAAAATTAGTCATTTGTCATTTGTACTTTGTTCTTCACTAATGACCAATGACTAATGACTAATGACTCTTTCATAACTTTAAAATTACCCGTGCCAAATTGAAGTAAATCAAAACGCCTACTACATCAACTGCTGTGGTAATGAATGGTGCTGACATTAATGCCGGATCTAAACGGAGGTAGCGAAATAGAAACGGCAGTGCCGAACCGGAGATAGAAGCTAAAAGAGAAATAGCTACCAAACTAGTGCCTACAGCGATCGCTACTTCTAATCGTCCTTGCAGAAAATAAGCCCAGACAGTAGCGATCGTGCCTAACATTCCTCCTAATAATGCTCCTGCGATCGCTTCCCGGCCAATTACCTGCAATGCGCCAAGCGATCGGATTTCGTCAGTATTCATCCCGCGAATCACCACTGTGGAAGATTGAGCACCCACGTTACCACCAGTACCAGTCAGCAAAGGGATAAACGCTGTCAGTGTTACCACTTTTGCTAAAAGGTCTTCTTGCGACTTAATAATTGTTCCTGTGATCGTATTGGTTACAAGTAAAACCAACAACCATACAACCCGCTTCCGAGCAATTTCCAGTAAATTCATCTGAAAATAGTTGTCGCCTCCCGACTGCACACCACCACCTAAGGCATAGATATCTTCGGTGGTTTCTTGTTGCAGAATATCAATCACATCATCGACGGTGATAATACCTACTAGACGCTGTTCTCGATCTACGACAGGCACAGCCAAAAAGTCATATCTTTGGATTAATCTCGCAACTTCTTCCTGGTCTGTATCAGTGTGGACAAACACCACATCACGGGTCATAATTTCGCCAATGATTTGCTCAGGCTGAGAAGTTACCAACTCCCGTAACGATACAATCCCTGTTAAGCGCCTTGCTGCATCCATGACATAAAGATAATAAATCATCTCACTGGCATTAGCTAAATTGCGAATTCGCTCTAGGGCTTGAGATACTGTAAAGTTTTCTTTCAGCGAGATTAGCTCTAGCGTCATGATTCGCCCAGCAGTATCAGCTTCATAACCCAATAGTTGGGCTGTAGCCTGGCGTTCTGCTGGACTCAGTTGTTCTAGCAGGCGATTAACGACTTTTGCCGGTAATTCATCAAATAACCTAGCTCGGTCATCCGACGACATTTGATCGACAATATCGCGGACTTCCTGACTTTTAAGTTCCTCGATTAACCGTTCTTGAACACTGTAGTCGAGATATTCATAAACCTCAATAGCCTCATCTTTAGAAAGCAGGCGAAAAGCCAAAGCGTGCATCGCTTCCGGTAAGCCCTCAATCGCCTCGGCAATATCCGCAGGCTGCACAGGTACGAGAATAGCTTTTGCTCCCTGCAAGTCTCCCGCTTCTAGGAGCATTTGCAGCTGAGTCCGCACTAAATCTCGCAATTCCCTGCGTGAGACATTCTGGATGGTAGAGTTTAAATTGTTTGTCTCAGTCAAAGTCCACTTTCCTCAGCCAGTTTGAACAAGGTTGCTGCCCTTAGTCTAGGGGAAAGTGGGAACTGCAACGTCAAACTTGTAATTTTTCCGACTTTGAGTAAATTGAAAAGTTTTGTAAATTAACAAAATAGGGTTTCGGAAGCTAATAATTCTAGCAGATTGTATTCGCTAGCTTAAATTTCTGACTGATAAGGCTTTTGCAAAACTTTTCGCTCCACTGACTTTAGATTAATACTGTATCTCTGCTGGTTTTTGTAACAAAAATATGAATTTCCATCCAATATCAAGTATAGATAAATAGTTCTTGTTCAAATCTTTAAATGTTGAAATTTTCTTTACAGAATTTTTATATAAATAATAACTATGCGGTTAAAAAACATGAGATCATCCGGTAGATTGGGAATTTTTATTTAAAAATAATTAAAACTTTGATATTCCTTTAAAAAGGTATAGATCAATGTGAATATTTAAACAAAGTTCCACAACAAAGATAGACATAACACGGTGATCTATTGTCAAATATATAATTGATTCATCCAAAAACAATCCCTAAACTTAAAAATGTAAATTCTTACTTTTAATTACCTAAGTATATATCTACCCCGCTTGGGTATTGCTTCGCCTCAACTTCATGCACCTGCACATTAGTGAGATTAGAAGCTCTGAAAAAAGAGAATTTATGAATTTTGATGCATGTAAATTCAGTTTGGCAAATTTACATGCATCAAAAACTCAGAAATTGGTCGGAAGGAAACTAAAGATTCATAAGGGGTAATACACTCTTTGAGTAATCTCTAATATTTATTGGCATACACGTTTTTATATATACCTGCTTTTAGGGAAAATATAGCAAGGTATATTACTTCATCCTATTTTTATGTTGAGCCAAATAGATAGCAGAGTGGGAAAAATCAGCAAAGGAGCATACATAAAATAAAATAATTATATCAGCAATTCACTGAAAGAGAATCAGCATTAATAAATATATCAATAGGCAAAGGATTAGCCTATAAATATATTTAAGCTAAAATAATTCCGAATTTTTTGTTGAAAATATTCAATATAAAACTAATCCGAAAGCATTGATTATGGAATTAGTTTTAGCACTATTGTGAGGCATATATCTCAATGAATGATTTACAGAAGCAAGGTCTTAACCAACAGCTGTCAACATCTCCAAGTCCAATAGATAGTAATAAATCATCTCTACAAACGATTGATCCGGCACAATCTAATATTTCGGCTCGGGCTAGCGCCAGTATGCTATCTCAGGGAGATGGACTCAAAGCAGAGTACTACGACAACATCGACTTCACCAACCTGAAGCTAACTCGCACAGATTCGACGGTGAACTTTAACTGGGGCGGTGGTACTCCAGATCCGTCCATCGGTGCAGATACCTTCTCAGCGCGTTGGACAGGTCAGGTAGAAGCCAAGTACAGCGAGACTTACAATTTCTACACCACTGCTGATGATGGGGTGCGACTGTGGGTGAATGGTCAGCAAATCATCAATAAGTTTGTCAATCAATCCGCCACAGAATACAGCGGCGCGATCGCACTGGTTGCAGGTCAGAAGTACGAGATTAAACTCGAATACTACGAAGATCAGTACGCCGCTGTCTCCCAACTGGCTTGGTCAAGCTCCTCTCAGACCAAAGAAATTATTCCCCAGTCGCAACTGTATAGTAATGTCAACACACCTACACCTACACTTGGTAATGGCAACGGACTCAAAGGAGAGTACTACGACAACATTGACTTCACCAACCTAAAGCAAACTCGCACAGATTCGACGGTGAACTTTAACTGGGGCGGTGGTTCTCCAGATCCGTCCATCGGTGCAGATACCTTCTCAGTGCGTTGGACAGGTCAGGTGCAAGCCAAGTACAGCGAGACTTACAATTTCTACACCACTGCTGATGATGGTGTGCGATTGTGGGTGAATGGTCAACAAATCATCAATAAGTTTGTCAATCAATCCGCCACAGAATACAGCGGCGCGATCGCACTGGTTGCAGGTCAGAAGTACGAGATTAAACTCGAATACTACGAAGATCAGTACGCCGCTGTCTCCCAACTGGCTTGGTCAAGCTCCTCTCAGACCAAAGAAATTATTCCCCAGTCGCAACTGTATAGTAATGTCAACACACCTACACCTACACCTACACTTGGTAATGGCACCGGACTCAAAGGAGAGTACTACGACAACATTGACTTCACCAACCTAAAGCAAACTCGCACAGATTCGACGGTGAACTTTAACTGGGGCGGTGGTTCTCCAGATCCGTCCATCGGTGCAGATACCTTCTCAGTGCGTTGGACAGGTCAGGTGCAAGCCAAGTACAGCGAGACTTACAATTTCTACACCACTAGTGATGATGGTGTGCGACTGTGGGTGAATGGTCAACAAATCATCAATAAGTTTGTCAATCAATCCGCCACAGAATACAGCGGCGCGATCGCACTGGTTGCAGGTCAGAAGTACGAGATTAAACTCGAATACTACGAAAATCAGTACGCTGCTGTCTCCCAACTGGCTTGGTCAAGCTCCTCTCAGACCAAAGAAATTATTCCTCAGTCCCAACTGTATTCACCAGTTCTTCAGCCCACCATTACATTAGGATCATCTTCCACGACTGTGAACGAAGGCGACGGGACTGTAACCTTGACTGTGCTGCGAAGTGGTGATCTAAGCGGTACATCTTCAATTAAGTATGCCACTCAAAGTGGTACTGCAAAAGTAGGGGATGACTACGGCAATGGAGGCGAGGAAGTCGAGGGGACACTCACCTTTGCACCAGGAGAAACTAGCAAACAGGTAGCAATTCGGATCGTTAACGATAACATCATAGAAACAGATAAAGCCTTTAGTTTCCTCATTGATCAGCCAGAGGGAGCAACACTAGGAACCCAAAGAACTTTGGGAATTACGATTCAAGACAATGATGGTCAAAGTCTGAGTTTTACTCAGCCACAAGTTAATGAAAATGTCGGTAATGCCACGATAAAAGTTACACGGGCTAACGGTTCGGGGGCTGCAAGTGTCAACTATACAACCGTTGATGGAACAGCTAAAGCTGGCTCTGACTACCAGGCTATATCTGGAACCTTGACCTTTGCAATAGGAGAAACCAGCAAGAACATTTTGATTGCCATCAAGGATGACACCATTCAGGAAGCAGATGAAGCATTTACTTTGAAGTTTAGTAATGCTGTTGGGATGGTATTGCCTAGTAATCCGGCGGCAACTATAACTATCTTCGGTAATGACTCCAGTTTTAATAAAAACACTTTGGTTTCGGGGTTAGATCAACCCACAGAGTTTGACTGGTCAGCTGACAATAAGCTCATGTTCATTGCCCAAAAAGATGGGATAGTAAAGGTGTTTAACACCGTCACCAACACCTTAGAAGCAAAACCATTTATCGATATTTCTTCAGAGGTAAATAATATAAGCGATCGCGGTTTGTTAGGCATGGCCGTACATCCAGATTTTGGCAAGAGTGCGAACGGCAACAACTACGTTTATCTGTTATTTACCTACGATCCAGTAGAAACCAATGTCAACAATCCCAAGAACAATCCTAATAGCAACTTAGACAATCCCGATAGCGGAGGTAACCGTGCAGCAAGGTTAGTTCGGGTGAAAGCTGACCCAAATACTGGTTACAAAACTGCGATCGCTGGCAGTCAAGTGATATTATTAGGCAAAAATAGCACTTGGGACAACATCAGTCGCCCAGACACTGACAGCACATCAGTTAATCTTACTGACGAAACAAAGAACGCTGGGCCATCAGGTATTAAAAACAAAACAACTGGGCAGCTATTTGCCAATGTCCAGGATTATCTCAACGCTATCAAAAACAACAACATTACCAACGTCCAGGATTTTATCGCCACCGACAGTTCAACTCACTCTGTTGGTAGCGTGCGCTTTGGTAACGATGGGACTCTGTTTGTAAGCCTTGGTGATGCTACTTCCTATAACCGAGCCGACCCCCGAGCAGTTCGCGTCCAGGATATTGATAATCTGTCCGGCAAGATCCTGAACATTGATGCCATTACTGGTCAAGGTTTATCAACTAATCCTTACTACAACGGTGATCCCAATAGTAATCGTTCTAAAGTCTATAACTCAGGTGTGCGTAATGCCTTCCGCATCGCCATAAATCAAGAAAGCAATATTCCCTTTATCGGCGATGTGGGCTGGTACTCTTGGGAAGAGGTGAATACTGGTGGACCAGGCAAAAACTTTGGCTGGCCATACTTTGAGGGTGGATATGATTCAAATGGCAATCTCGTCAACCTCAAACAATTTGTTTATTCTCAACTAGATTCAGCGGCAGAATTCTACAATACTGCTGGCAAAACCGCTACACCACCAATTTACGCCTATGATCATTCAAACGGCGCGACTTCGATCATTGTCGGTGATTTTTACACGGGCGGTGGCTTTAACAATGCTTTGTTTATCGGTAATCCCACTAAAGGAACTATCACTGCTTTAACCTTGGACAATCAGGGGAAAGTTGCCTCAACTACACAGTTTGCTTCTACTGGAGGGGCACCTGTGGATATTAGGGCTGGAGATGATGGCAAGCTTTACTACGTAGACTTGGCATTAGGTAAGATTGATAGCTGGGAACCTGTTTAAAGTTCAAAATTAAATAGGAGTCCCATAGGATCATTTTCCTCAAGATAACTTTGTCAAAAATCCCAACAATTTTTTGGTATTTGATGTCAAAAGTGTACGACGATAAGCATCAGCAGCTTTTTTAATCGCTTCGGCTTGAGTGGGATAAGGATGAATCACACTGCTTAACTTACTCAAGCCGATCTTATTCACCATTGCCGTAGTTATAACTGATATCATTTCACCCGCATGACTAGCGACAATAGTTGCACCGATAATTTCATCAGACCCCTTTTTATGATGGATTTTGACAAATCCTGATTCTTCACCATCTGCGATCGCTCGGTCTACACTACTAAAAGGTATGTTGATTGTCGTCACCTGAATACCCAATTTCTGCGCCTCGTGTTCATACAACCCAACATGGGCAATTTCTGGGTCAGTGTAAGTTACCCACGGCATTACCAGACTACTGAGTTTGGAGCGTCCTAAGCCAAAGGGAGAAAACAGCGTATTCTTAATCACAATCCGCGCCGCAGCATCAGCAGCATGGGTAAACTTCCAGTTCATACAGATATCGCCAGCCGCATAAATTTTGGGATTGGTCGTCTGGAGATAATCATTTACCTTCACACCTTGGCGCTTGTCGTATTCCACCCCCACTGATTCTAAATTCAAACCTTCCACATTTGGCGATCGCCCCGCACCAACTAAAATTTCATCTACTGTCACCGAATCTCGATGACCATTGGAGGAAAAGTAAAGCCGTTTTCCCTCTGTGACAGTTACAACTTCTTCCAACTTGGAATTCAGCACCACGCGAATTCCTTCGTTAATCAAAACCTTTTGCAGAATTTTGGCAGCCTCAGCATCTTCTTTATTCAAAAGATGAGAACCGCTATGGAAAAGTACCACCTCAGAACCCAAGCGCCGGAAAGCTTGCGCCAATTCGCAACCAATGGGGCCGCCACCAATCACCGCTAAACGTTCCGGTCGTTGAATCAGCGAAAAAACCGTCTCATTAGTTAGATAACCCGCCTTTTCAATTCCCGGAATCGACAATTGTGCGGCTCTCGCGCCAGTCGCAATCACAGCTTTTTTAAATCGGAGGGTTTTGTCGCCAACTTCTACGGTATTTTTACTCGCAAATCGACCGCTACCCAAAAAGACATCGACACCCAAGTTTTTAAACCGCTCCGCCGAGTCGTTATGGCTAATATCAGCCCTTATTCGTCGCATCCTTGCCATAACTTTGGGAAAATCAACATCAATATTATGTTTGGGAATATTAACTCCCAAGTTTTGAGCATCCCAAATTTCGCCAACAACGCGAGCAGACCGAATAATAGTTTTAGATGGTACGCAACCAAAATTTAAGCAATCTCCACCCATGAGATGCTTTTCAATTAACGCCACTTTTAAACCCAAATCCAGACCCGCCGCCCCCGCAGCCACCACTAAACCCGCCGTACCAGCCCCAATTACTACCAAATCGTAGACATCTGCCGGTTCAGGATTAACCCAATTTGGCGGATGAACGTAAGACACCAACTTTTGGTTATACTCATCTGTTGGGCGAACCGTAACTCTCTCTAAATCTGAATTGGTCATTGGCTAAACCCCTCTTAAGAATTGAAAATACTAAAGTCAGCTGCCTTTTAAGGAAATTCAAAATTCAAAATTCAAAATTCCAGTAAACTTAGGCGGCTCAGTCTTTTATTTTTTATGCTTGTTTAACAACGAATACAGCCTTTAAATTGTTTTGTCCGTTTGGTAATTGACAGATACGATTGAAGCTTTCCTGTATAAACATTTCAACAATCGATAATTTACAGCAATTTGCAGTTCAATAGACGGCAGTAAGGGCGTACAATTCTTACGCCCTTACAATTCATTTTCTAAAGCTTTGCGGGCAATCCGGGTGACATAAACTGTCACGGCGACTGTAGCAATCAAACCCAAAATCCTAATTGCCCATTGCAAAGTTGGGTTGGTAGGTTGAGCTTCAGTACCAATCATGGCAAGATTACCTGCAAGGGAACCAATATAAACGTACATAATGGTTCCAGGAACCATGCCTACAGAGCCGATAAAGTAATCTTTAAGTGAGACTCCTGTGATGCCAAAGGCATAATTTAATAAATTGAAAGGAAATATCGGGGACAATCGCGTTAACAGGACAATTTTTAATCCTTCTCTACTAACCGCTTGGTCAATGGCGGCAAATTTTTTGTTATCTGCGATTTTTCGAGCAACCCAGCCCCTTGCTAAATAACGTCCCACAAGAAAAGCAGCAGTAGCGCCAAGGGTTGCACCGATAAACACGTAGAGAGAACCCCAAACTGCACCAAAAATCACACCCGCTCCCAAGGTGAGAATAGAACCTGGGAAAAAAGCGACGGTAGCGATAATGTAAAGAGCAATAAAAGCTATGGCTCCTAATGCACCCAGGCTATCAATCCATTGCAACGAGTCCCGTAAAATAGCTTGGGGATTAAAAGAATTTGGATTTGCAGATTCTTGTGCCAAAGCCGGGTCTGTGTTTAATGCGAAAGCGATCGCCAATAGCAGTAATATTAATCCACTTAAGCTAGAAAACTTCTGCAAGTTTTTGGCATCAATATTTTTAAATATCTGAATGATTGTTAGTTTTGTCATGGGTTGTTATTTCTTCTAATGCCACACTTTGAGCTAAAGCTTTTTGAGCAACTTTTGTGATATATACAGTCACGGCAACGGTAGCAATCAACCCAACTACTCGCATTATCCATTGCCAGACTTGAGTTTCTGGAGTAATTGGTTGATGAGCCGTGTCAATCATGGCAAGATTACCAGCTAACGAACCAATATAAACGTACATCAAAGTACCGGGAATGATCCCAAAGGAACCTAATATATAGTCTTTGAGGGAAACCTGTGTTACTCCAAAAGCATAATTCAATAAATTGAAAGGAAAAACGGGACAGAGACGAGTCAACAAAACAATTTTCCATCCCTCTTTGGCAACTGCCAAATCAATCGCTTTAAATTTAGGATGCTTGTCCATTTGTCGGGAAACCCAATCCCGCGAAAGGTAGCGTCCAATGATAAAAGCCAAGGTTGCTCCGATTATTGCAGCAATTAGCACATATATTGACCCCCAAAATACTCCAAACAAACAACCGCCTTTGAGCGTTAGGAGGGAACCGGGTATAAATAGTAATGTTGCCAAGTTGTAAATGACTATATAGGCGATAGGCCCTAAAACGCCAAGACTCTCAACCCAAATGACTGAGGTTTGTAAAAGTCCCTGAAAGTTGAATTGTTTAGCGACGATTATGAGAGTAGCAATTAGGCAACTTAAGAGTAGTAGTTTGAGTTTGGGATTTAATACAGGCTTCCTCATTTTTATAAGTTTTACATTTAGAACCTGAAACTTCGTGTTCAGAACTTGAAATTTCGTGTTCAGAACTTGAAATTTCGTGTTCAGAACCTGAAGCTTCGTGTTCAGAACCTGAAGCTTCGTGTTCAGAACTTGAAAGTTCGTGTTCAGAACTTGAAATTTCGTGTTCAGAACCTGAAAGTTTGTGTTCAGAACCTGAAAGTTCGTGTTCAGAACTTGAAAGTTCGTGTTCAGAACCTGAAACTTCGTGTTTAGAACCTGAAGCTTCGTGTTATGACCCTTAACACTTCAAATCCAATGCCCTTAAGATATACTACTGACATGAGAAACAGTTTAAATTCTCTTAAATTTTTCTCGGCGATACCAGCGACGAATTCGCTCAGGGGAAACGCCGATTAAATAAGCAGTAATTACTATTTGATTAAGCAGCGTAGTTTTGAGCACTCCCTTTTGTAACCATCTACGAGCTGAAGTAATAACTGGTGTGGGGATAATTACAATCTGTCCTATGCGTTTTAACCGACGCATAAGTTCAAAGTCTTCCATGATAGGCAATTCAGGAAAACCGCCAATTTCCTGAAATATTGCTTTTGTTAAAAAAATTGCTTGGTCGCCATAGGGCATTTGAAAAAAATGCGATCGCACATTTATTCCCCACTCCACCCATCGTAAACTTAAAAGTGATGCATCAATCCGCAATTTAAACGCACCAGCCACAGTCCCAGGCTGTTGTAACGCTGTGCGAACCATGTCATCAAACTCAATTGGTAAACAGGTATCTGCATGGAGAAAGAGCAGAATCTCCCCGGTAGCAGCTACAGCACCCGTATTCATTTGAGCAGCACGACCTGGAGACGATGAGATAACTTTGACACCTAAAGACTCAGCTATTTCTATAGTGTCATCTTTGGAGCCACCATCTACGATGATTACTTCTATATTTGTATTGGGTTGAGTAGTTGCAATTGCTTCTTTGATATTCCCTGCTTCATTAAGAGTCGGAATAATAATAGAAATTCTAGCTGCGTCAATATTCTGACTCATAATTGCTTACAATTTAGCTAAAGTTGATGTCATCCTCAAGATAATCCCCATGACAGCTATCACCGTCAACTTGAACCCCATCATTCAACTTACCGACAACCAATTTTATCAACTCTGTCGGGAAAATCCTGAAGTCAAATTTGAACGGAATGCAGAGGGAAAACTACTAATAATGCCACCCACAGGCGGAGAAACAGGAAATCGCAACTCAGAAATTTCGGCAGATTTTGTGATTTGGAATCGCCAAACTAAACTAGGAATTTGCTTTGATTCTTCTACCTGCTTTAAACTTCCCAATGGTGCAAACCGTTCTCCTGATGTAGCTTGGATAAGAAAAGAGAGATGGAATGCACTCACACCTGAAGAACAAGAAAAATTCCCGCCCATTGCTCCAGATTTTGTTTTAGAGTTAATTTCACCAAGTGATAGTTTGCGAGAAACGCAAGCCAAAATGCAGGAATATATCGATAACGGAGTTAAATTAGGCTGGTTAATTAATCCGAAAATGCGTCAGGTAGAAATCTATCGTATTGGTAAACCAATAGAAACACTAGCATCTCCCCAAGAATTATCGGGAGAAGATGTTTTACCAGGATTTATTTTAAATTTACAAATAATCTGGGGATAAATATTTGCGATCGCACTCGCACCTGCGAAATGTGGGTTACAGCGTTGTTCGTAGCATTGACATCGTAATGCTTATGGAAACCACCAGTGACTTCTATTGTTGTAAAACTGAAACCGTCCAAAGCCGAGAAATTGTCCATGGGATTTCCCACCCACCGGGAACGCTGTCACACCCAGTAAGTAGACACCAGAAAAGCTGGGATTTTTCACAGGGCGGAGGGCAATTGTAACTGTCTGTCCCGGAGTTAAAGGCGGTTCAAAGTTCACAGTAACTGTGCGCGTCTCGCGTTCCCTGGTGACTGGGCCTAGTGTTAGCCGAGATTCTTTGCGCTCGCTCGTTCCGACAAAGGCGCGGGTATCATCAAGATCATAGCGGATGTTTTCTGCTCCTTCTTTTTGTGCGATCGTTACTTTCTGGAGGGATTCTCCAGCATTCTCCGGCACGTTAATCGTGAAATAGTAAGTTGCGCCCCAAACATTCACATCTTTATAAGTAGTCGTCGCCTCAACAAGTTTCGGCGGTTGGACAAAGTAGACAGTGCCATCTCTAAGCTGCACCGCTTGAGTCACCGGAACGGTTACTCCCCCAATACCAATTGCTAACGAGAGTGTTATTCCAAACAAAGTTGCAACACGCATGATTCAGATATAAAAAACGCACTCATTTCAATTTTAGTTCTTTAGGAATGAGTGACTTGGGAATAATAGAAGCTTGTTTTTCCCAATCAGAAGATTTCGTGTACCACCAAGCCCAAGCAATTAAAACTGCTTGAAAGGGAAGTCTGAATACGTGTAGCCAAGGTGAATTTGGTATATGTTCAATCTTAATAAGATTAACCGCCATATTAATATTGGCAGGGTAAACAGCAATAAAAAGAGCAAGAAGTCCCCAAGCCGCAGCTTGACTTACAGGCGGGACTAATAAGCCGATACCACCCAAAATTTCATAAAAGCCACTCAGATAAACTAATCCTAAAGGGTAAGGTAGTTGCGGCGGCACAATTTTGGCATATTCTTCTGGAACAAGGAAGTGTGTCACTCCAACCACAATGATGCATATAGCAAGAATTACTCGTAATACTTCCTTATACTTATTCATGATTTTGACTCATTATATACTTGTGTCTATTACTTAAGTTTGACTCACAGATGTTAACCTGACTTGAGTCAATAGGAGGAAAAATTGACAAAATTTTCTAAAATCCCACTTAATTAAGATATTTATCTAATTGCCGATCACATCTTACAAGTAAGTGACTGATTCTTTAATCCAATTATTCATAAAAATATGAGCGATGCCTTTAACCGACTTGCACCCTTCATTCAAGAATATATTTATCATCACCAGTGGACTGAATTACGGCCAGTTCAAATTGCTGCTTGTCAAGTTATATTTGACACCGATGCTCATTTGCTCGTTACTGCTGCAACTGCTGCGGGTAAAACAGAAGCAGCCTTTCTCCCAGTTTTGACTCTGTTACATGCCAACCCTGCTGCAACTATAGGGGCATTATATATTAGTCCAATCAAAGCTTTAATTAACGATCAATTTGAGCGCCTCAACGACTTACTTAAAGAAGCAGATATTCCCGTTTGGCACTGGCACGGGGATGTTCCTCAAAGTCGCAAAAACAAGCTTTTAAATAATCCTCAAGGCATTCTCCAAATTACACCAGAATCTCTAGAAAGTTTGTTAATTAACAAAAATAACGACCTCATTCGCTTATTTGGTGACTTAAGATTTGTCATCATTGATGAAATTCACGCCTTTATGGGTTCAGAACGCGGTTGTCAAATTATTTGCCAATTACAACGTTTAGCAACCTTGACGCAAAAGCAACCGCGCCGTATTGGTTTGTCGGCAACTCTTGGTGATTACTCACTAGCTGAAGAATGGTTGTGTTCAGGAACACATAAGCCAGTCATTACACCGAAAACTGACGGGATAAAACGCCAAATTAAACTGGCTGTAGAACATTTTTATATTACTGATGAAGTAGATGAATCAGAAGCAACAGATTATGAAAAATATATTTTCAACCTCAGCAAATCTCGTAAATGCCTAATATTTGCTAATAATCGGACGCGTACCGAATCTGTAATCGCATCTTTGCGACAAATTGCCACAGAACAAGGGCTACCAGATATATATCATGTGCATCATGGGAGTATATCTGCTAGCTTGCGACAAGCTGCTGAAAACGTGATGCGCGAACCCAACAATCCAGCAGTTACCGCCGCCACTCTCACTTTAGAATTAGGCATAGATATTGGTCATTTAGAGCGAGTTATTCAGTTAGAATCACCCTTATCTGTAGCTAGCTTTTTACAACGCTTAGGACGTAGTGGCAGAAGAGGTGAAGCTGCCGATATGCGCTTTATCTGTGCCGAAGATAAACCATTATCAGAAGCTTCTCTACCAGAGCAAATACCCTGGCAACTTTTGCAGTCTATCGCTATTATTCAACTTTATTTAGAGGAGCAATGGATTGAACCAATCAGACCGATTAAATATCCTTTGAGTTTGCTTTATCACCAAACAATGAGTATTTTAACAGCAATGGGGGAAATTTCACCTAATGCACTAGCTAAACAAGTTTTTAGCCTGCCGCCTTTTACTGCTATTTCCAAAGAGGATTTCCAATTATTACTACGCTATTTAATTGATATTGGTCATATTCAGCATACTGAACAAGGTAAGTTAATCTTGGGTTTAGTAGGAGAAAAGATTGTAAGAAAATTCCAATTTTATGCTGTCTTTGCTGAACAGCAAGAATATATTGTTAAGCAAGGTGCAACGCAAATTGGCAGTATTGTCACGCCGCCTGCTGTTGGGAATCAATTTGCTTTAGCTGGGAGAACTTGGGAAGTCGTAGAAATTGACTTTAAAAAGAAGGCTATTTTTGTTAAACAAGCCGAGGGGAAAGCTAGTATTTATTGGCGTGGTGGTAGTGGTACTATTCACACCAAAGTTTTGCAACGAATGCAACAGGTTCTATTTGATAATGTCGAGTATAGTTATTTGCAAAAAAATGCTTTGCAACGTTTACGTCAAGTCCGCCAAATGGTGCAGCAAGTTGGATTAGATAAACAAAATATCTTGCTATTGGAAAAAGGTAAATGCTGTATCTTTCCGTGGATGGGTACGGTTGCTTACCGCACCCTAGAAAGATTACTCAACTCCTACTGTCGAGAATCGTTAGAAATTACAAGTATTGGCGGAGTAAATCCCTATTATTTAACAATTAAATTAGGCAAGGATAAATTTAAATATCTTTATCATGAAATTGCTTCATTGTGTGAGCAAAGAATTACCTCAGAAGATTTACTTAGTACTTCAGAAGCACCAGAAATTCAAAAGTATGATCAATTTATTCCTCATCCACTTTTACGAAAAGCTTTTGCTAGCGATTATTTAGATATGAGAGAACTCAAACAGCAAGTGGCTTCATGGAGAGAATAAACAACAGTAAAATCCTTTAATTCCCTGAAAATTGCTAAAATTCCTAAAAATTATTAGTAGGTAATCCAGTAACATCAGTTTCGAGAGCAAACAAATCACCAGCGTAGAAACTTTTTTCGATCTCTGCTTGGCTCAGTCCAACTGAAGCAGTGGTAATGTAAAGTGTTTGCAAATCCTCGCCTCCAAAAGTACAACTGGTTGGCAATTGTACAGGTAGCTTTACCCGTAATATCTCTTCACCTTTGGGGGTGAAACGAATCACACACCATCCATCCCACATAGCTGACCAAATATGTCCTTCACTATCTATTGCCAACCCATCTGGGTAGAAGGGTTCATTAGTTAAATCAACAAAGATCCGACGATTAGTAATGTTTCCTGTTAGTGAATTAAAGTCGTAAGCGTATATTTTTTGCTGAGGAGAATCTGTTAAGTAAAATGTCTTTTGATCGGGACTCCAGCCCAGACCATTAGAGATAGTCAATTCCGTTTCCATCACATGCAATGAACCGTCTTGATCATAGCGATAGAGGCTAGCTTGGGGTTTTGCCAAAGTACACATTGAGCCGAACCAAAAACGACCTTGAGGGTCACATTTACCATCATTGAGACGGTTATCCGGTAGATTTTCTTCAATTTCCAAAATGGTATTAACTTCACCTGTCTGGGTGTTGAAAAATGCCAGGTGATGGCGCAGTGCGATAATTAATCTATCTACACCTGCTGTTGCGATCGCACCTACGACATCTCCGACATCAAAAAAGCAGTTTTTCCCTGTGGCAGGATGAAACTGATGCACCCGATGGTTAAAAATATCGACCCAGTACAGTAGGTTTTGGCTATAGTCCCACATGGGGCCTTCACCTAAGCGGGCACGGGCTTCTAGAACATTATGGAGTGGATATTGCAACTTGTTCATTTTATTAACCAACAACACCATTTACAGAAAGTAATTTCAGTGAAATTGACGCAATGCGTTCAAAAACGTTTGCTTACTTATAGACAACAGGCAAAAATATTATTTATATTCAAGTAAAAACTAAAGACGTGATGAATTGCGTCTTTCCCAGGTAAAAGAAAAACTAATCCTTTTGACTAATGCTCAGATTCCCAACTTTTTAAAGGATGTCTGAGAAGTATCAAATATTTCTTGATCACCCGTAACCCCTTAATAAGTGGGGAATAACAGTCTTAAAGTCCCCCTTAAAAAGGAGGAGTTAGGGGGATCTCTAAGGGTTAGGCCTATACAAAAGAACTTTTCAGACATCCTCTTAGATAAGTCGGAAATCTTCTTCTTAAACAGCTTGTAAAATCTCCTCATCTACAGAGAAATCAACATCAGCTTTGTCTTTCGCATTAGCCAAATAATCATTTTCCAGAGAGTCTTGTAACCCAGAAATTAAATCATATTCAGGTTGCCAGTTTAATTCTGTTTGCGCTTTGTTCACCGAAGCAAAGAAATGCTGCACCCGCATCGGAAAAGCTTTGCGCTTGCCAAAATCAAACTTTTTCGGGTCGTAATGGACGATTTTAACAGCATCGGGTGATTTCCCAGCCGCGATCGCACTAGCACGGGCTAAACCATCAAAAGTGACAAAGCGATCGCCAGAGATATTATAAATCTGTCCTATGGCTTGTTCATTACCCAAAACCTGAGTCATTGCCTGTGCTAAGTCTTTTACATGACCTAGCTGCGTGATATGCAAGCCATTTCCGGGGATTGGAATGGGGCGATCGCGCACAATTCTGTCAAAAAACCAGCCTTCCAACTCATTATAATTACGAGGCCCGTAAATATAAGTAGGACGAATAGAGGTAAAAGGCAATCCCAATTGAGTCAAGTAAGCTTCTGTTTCATGTTTACCCTTATGGCGACTTTTAGGATCTACTGGATCACCTTCTACATGGGGCAATTGGTCAGATTTGAGATATACTCCCGCAGAACTCATATACACAAAATGTTGCACTCGACCTTGAAAAATTTCTGCTAGTGGTTGAGTATCAGTAAGTTCCCGCCCGTTATTGTCAAAAATGACATCAAAGTTTTCTTGTGATAACTTTGCTTTTAATTGAGTAGCATCAGTGCGATCGCCTATAATTTGTCCTACTCCCTGTAAAGAAGGTGCTGGTCTATTTCCACGATTGAACAGCACCACCTCATGTCCTTGTTCCACTAGTAGTTGAGTCAAATAGACACCAATGAACCGAGTACCACCCATAATTAAAATTCGCATAAATTCACCATTTCTATATCAGTTGTCGTCAAAGGATTGGGAACTGGAGACTGGCGACTAGGGAAGAGGCTAAGAGGCAGGAGAATAATCAAAATGCCTAATGCCCAATGTCCCATGCCCAATCCCCAAGCCGCAATGCCCAATCTGAGATTATCAGGTTGCAGCATCCATCTGGAACCTCTGAGGGAAAGATTGCGTCTTATGTGCTAATCTGGGGCGCTTCCCGTTAATTAATCACAAGGGGAAACTTTTCAGTTAACGTCATCAAGTTGGCTTTTGTATTTTCCATTTATTCAAGTTAGCTGTGCCCTTGAAATATGCTCTGGTTCATGAGTGGCTGACACCCAAAGCCACCGGTGGTTCAGAACTCGTTGTACGAGAAATTTTGAATCACATTGATGCTGATTTGTATGCTCTCATCGATTTTGAATCCAGCAATCCTGAAAGTTATTTATATAAGCGTCAGATTGGTAAGACGTTTCTTCAGGACTTTCCCTATGCCCGCAACGGTATACAAAAATACTTGCCTTTGTGGCCTTTGGCAATTGAACAACTTGATTTACGGCATTATGACGTAATTCTGTCTTCATCTCACGCTGTTGCTAAAGGAATCCTTACCACTCCCGAACAGATGCATATTTGCTATTGCCACAGTCCTATGCGCTATGCCTGGGACTTGACCTTTGATTATCTGCGTCACAGCAAAATGGGTCGTGGTTTCGCTGGATGGGTGACACGATATTTATTACATCGTTTGCGCCAGTGGGATGTATTGAGTGCCAATCGCGTTGATTACTTCATTGCCAACTCGCAACACACGGCTCGGCGGATTTGGCGTTGCTATCGGCGAGAAGCAACAGTCATTTACCCACCAGTGAATATTGCAGAATTTCCGTTTCTGTCTGAGAAAGAGGACTTTTACCTGACAGTTTCCCGGTTAGTGAGCTACAAGCAAGTATCGTTGATTGTCAACGCTTTTAATCAACTAAAACGACCATTAGTAGTCATTGGTACAGGAGATGAAATGAACAAGATTCGCGAGATGGCAAACTCCAATATCCAAATATTGGGATGGCAACCCGATAATGTGGTAAAAAAATATATGTCTAGGGCTAAGGCGTTTGTGTATGCAGCTTGTGAAGATTTTGGTATTGCCCTAGTGGAAGCACAGGCCTGTGGCACGCCAGTGATTGCCTACGGTGCAGGGGGTGCTTTAGAAACAGTGCGAGATATTCGCTCTGATGCGGATACAGGGACAGGTATATTCTTCAAGACGCAAACAGAGGCGGCTTTGGTGGAGGCAGTAGAAAAGTTTGAAGTGTATGAGGGTTCGTTCAGTTCCGAGTATATGCGATCGCACGCCGCGCAGTTTTCACCGGAAATTTTTGCAGATCGTTATCTAGATTTTGTAAACAAGTGTAACGAGAAAAGACCGTTTTTGGAATGATGGTCTTGGTTAATGTCTGATTTTTTTTAGGCTTTTGGCAATTTCCCCCCAGAAGCACATCATTTTGGCTTTAATATTGGGACTATGTGTGGTGTGGATTATTAAGGAGTATGATGACTGCCCAGAGCTCACTCCTCTCCGGCAAGCGAGGCGTACGGCAAGACACTAGAGCGTCTACGCGTACTTTCTTAAAACGCGGTCAAAAAACAAAGACGCCAAAAGTTAAACCCAAAGGTTTATCTTTTCAGGGTTTAAACGGAGAGTTTGCCAAACGACTGTTCGACATAGTATTTTCGCTGTCGGTGTTAATTTTGTTCTTCCCCGTCTACTTAATTTTGACCTTGCTGATTGCTTTCAGCTCAGAAGGGCCAATTTTTTATATCCAGGAACGGGTAGGGAAAAATTACAAAGCGTTTAATTGTATTAAATTCCGAACAATGGTAAGCAATGCGGATGAAATCCTCATGCAAATGATGGAAACATCGCCCGAGTTGCGACAAGAATTTGAAAGCAGTTTTAAGCTGAAACAAGACCCCCGGATTACCAAAATTGGTCGATTTTTGCGAATTACTAGCTTAGACGAATTTCCCCAGTTCTGGAACGTCTTAAAAGGGGACATGAGTGTAGTCGGCCCCCGACCTTTAGTAGCGGAAGAACTGCCAAAATACGGTTGTCACATTGATGAGATTTTAACAATCCGTCCAGGAATTACTGGTTTGTGGCAGGTGTCTGGGCGTAATGATATTCCCTACCCTCGGCGAGTCCAAATAGACCTGCATTATGCTCGATTTAGGAATTTCTGGCTTGATTTATGGATCATCTTGAAAACTGTTGATGTGGTCATTCTGCCCAAAAATAACGGGGCATACTGAGTCACTACTTAGGGTAGATTCTGTGGGGCAATTAATGCCCCTAAATACCAATTCTTGCCGTAAGACTGAACCACTGTTCATCTTTGTTTATATAGTTGTTATATATATTCCTTTCTAGCTAGCTCAGGCTTTTCTAAGTGTGAATACACACTTTGCTTTGCTCTGATTCGGATTTTTGCCCAAAAAAGTCTAATTTAAAATATTTATTTTATTCAGTCTTCACAAAACTAGAGATATATAAAGTTTTGACCAAACAATAACGTACACAAAAATAATCTTGATCTATCTAGTACAAGAAATATACATAATTAAACAATCTTGATCTATCTAAGGTTGATCTTACGTGTTAAATTACTTTTTATTAAGTATATCTATTTACCGAAAAAGTATCCTAACAATAATAACTCGTAGGTTTCCCATTATGCAATTCAGCAATTAGCTGCTAGGTTGTATCAGATTGGCTGTAACTTTTTAATCAAGGACAATAAGGGATAATTGAGCATGACGCAACAGAAGCGAGCGTTGATTACTGGTATTACTGGTCAAGATGGTTCATATCTAAGTGAGTTTTTGTTGGAACAAGGTTATGAGGTTCATGGCATCATTCGCCGGACTTCTACCTTTAACACAGATCGCATCGATCACATTTATGAAGACCCGCACAAAGAGGGAGTACGGTTGTTTCTTCACTATGGTGACTTGACAGACGGTACAACGTTGCGGCGCATTTTAGAAGAAGTCAAACCAGTAGAGATTTACAACCTGGGTGCTCAATCTCATGTCAGAGTCAGCTTTGATTCACCAGAATACACGGTGGATGCTGTAGGAATGGGGACGTTGCGTCTGTTGGAAGCAATTCGGGACTATCAACACCGTACCGGAATTCAGGTGCGATTTTACCAGGCGGGTTCTTCAGAAATGTACGGTCTAGTACAAGCAATACCGCAAACTGAGACAACGCCCTTTTATCCCCGCAGTCCCTATGCCTGTGCGAAAGTTTACGCCCACTGGCAAACTGTAAATTATCGTGAGTCTTATGATTTGTTTGCTTGTAATGGCATACTTTTTAACCACGAGTCACCACGGCGGGGTGAAACCTTTGTAACCCGCAAAATTACTAGAGCAGTGGCTGGTATCGTTGCTGGTAAGCAGAAAAAGATTTACATGGGTAATCTAGACGCCAAGCGAGATTGGGGTTATGCGAAGGATTACGTTAAAGCAATGTGGTTGATGTTGCAGAAAGACCAGCCAGATGATTATGTAATTGCTACAGGTGAAACCCACTCAGTGAAGGAGTTTTTAGAACTGGCATTTAGTTATGTGAATCTCAATTGGCAAAATTATGTAGAGTTTGATGAGCGTTACCTCCGCCCATCTGAGGTAGAGTTGTTAATTGGCGATTCTACCAAAGCACGGCAGAAGTTGGGCTGGACACCATCAGTAACTTTTGAAGAACTAGTTTCTCTAATGGTAGAAGCAGACTTACAAGCATTGGGTCACACTTCACCCAATGGAAAAGGTTCGCAATTTCCACATGATATTGCGACTATTCGTCAAGAACTGGGCGCTTTGCACTTCTGATTCGCACCACAGAGGATAATAAATATGACCGCCTTAGAACTAAAAAATAAACGCATTCTCGTCACTGGTGGGTCGGGGTTTCTAGGTCGTCAGGTGATAGATCAACTGTGTAAAGCAGGGGCTGATCGTGAGAAGATTACAATCACGCGATCGCGCGATTGTGATTTGCGTATCTGGGAAAATAGCCAACGTGCAGTTGACCAGCAAGACATAATTATCCACCTAGCAGCTCATGTCGGTGGCATCGGTCTGAACCTTGAAAAACCCGCTGAGTTGTTCTACGATAACTTGATCATGGGAACTCAGCTAATTCACGCTGCCTATCAAGCTGGAGTAGAAAAATTCGTTTGTGTTGGCACAATCTGCGCCTATCCTAAATTCACCCCAGTGCCATTCAAAGAAGATGATCTTTGGAATGGCTACCCAGAAGAAACCAACGCCCCCTACGGAATTGCTAAAAAAGCGCTTTTAGTCCAATTGCAATCTTACCGCCAGCAGTACGGTTTTAATGGGGTTTATTTACTGCCAGTTAATTTATATGGCCCAGAAGATAACTTTGACACAGGAAGTTCCCACGTTATTCCAGCGTTAATTCGTAAAGTTCACGAAGCCCAAATTAAAGCAGAAAAGCAACTCCCAGTTTGGGGTGATGGCAGTCCCACTCGCGAGTTTCTGTATTCAGAAGATGCAGCGCGAGGGATTGTTATGGGAACTCAGTTTTATAACGAATCGGAACCAGTTAACTTGGGAACGGGTTATGAAATCTCCATCCTTGATTTAGTAACTCTAATCTGCAAATTGATGGAGTTTAAGGGTGAAATTGTTTGGCAAACTGACAAGCCTAATGGTCAACCCCGCCGTTGTTTAGATACTGAACGGGCAAAGCTTGCCTTTAATTTCACGGCTCAAGTGAGCTTTGAAGAAGGGTTAAAGAATACCATTGAGTGGTATCGTCAACACGCTGCATAACTATGTACTAGTGAATTAGGGTGGTATAAGCTGGGCGATGCCCAGCTTATTTGTTTGATGCTATAAATTTTTATGGACAAAGTTAATCATCAACTAAATAAAGCAGAACTACGCCGCACTCTACTCAAAACACGTCAATCAATGTCTGTTCGAGAGTGGAGAGAAAAAAGCGATCGCATTTGCTCTCATTTACAAAACTCTATTTTATTTACCCAAGCAAAAACAATACTTGCTTATTTCAGTTTTCGTCAAGAACCTGACCTCAGTCCACTATTTACAAACACCAAATACCGATGGGGATTTCCTCGCTGCGTTGATAAATCCCTATGTTGGCATATTTGGGCACCTAACGATTCTGTTCAAAGCGGTGCTTATGGCATTACTGAACCACACCCCGATGCTCCAATCTTAGATCCGGCTGAAGTAGATTTGATTCTCGTCCCCAGTGTCGCTTGCGACTATCAAGGATATCGCCTAGGTTATGGTGGCGGGTATTATGATCGCTTGCTCAGTTTGCCGCAATGGAAGACAAAGCCGACTATCGGAGTTGTCTTTGAGTTTGCCTATTTGTCCCAAATACCTATTGAACTTTGGGATAAACCATTACAAACAGTTTCTACAGAAACCGGATTGACTCAAAAAGGCTGAGGATTCAGGATGATGAAGACACATCATCAAATGTTTTATGACTAACCCAACGTCATCTACCACTGAGCAGGAAGCAATAATTGACGAGATTATAGCAACTAGTCTCCAAGCTCAACAAAAAACCGGCCCAGACCTCCGCCAAATTCATAGCAAAAGTCATGGACTCCTTTGGGGAGAGTTTATTATTGAACCCAATCTTCCTGAAGAACTGAGAGTAGGTTTGTTCAAAACTTCCCAAACTTATCCTGCGTGGATTCGTTTCTCTAGTGGTGGTTCACCTCAAAAGCGTGGGAAATTCCACTCCGATGGCCAGCCTGATGTTCGTGGTATCGCCATCAAGGTGATGAATGTGGACGGGCAAAAAGTGCTGGATGATGAGGAAAAAACTCAAGATTTTATACTCAACAATTATCCTACTTTCTTAACCAAAGACGTTCGTGATTACGCTGATCTTTCCAGAGCAGGTAGTGGAGAACTTACTCCAGAGCGGATGCAGGAACTTGCTTACGCCTTTGCTATCTTGCAAAAAATTGGCAGCCAGAAGGTAGGAAATCCACTTTTGATTCAATATTGGAGCATGGCTCCGTTTAAGTTTGGCGTTAGCGAAGCGGTAGCGACGTTAGGAGCTTCTCGCATTGTAAAATTGTCCGTCAAATCTCAACAACCTGAACAACCACCCGAAACACTTCCAGAATCAGAAAATTACCTCCGAGAAGCGATGGTCAAATATTTGACTGAAGAAGGTCGAGAAGCATCTTTTGACTTTTTCATTCAGTTTTATGTAGACGATCAAAAAACACCAATTGAAGACCACGTTCATGAATGGCAAGAAGCAGATTCACCGTTTATTAAAGTTGCGACTGTCCGCATTCCCAGTCAAAAATTTGACTTTGAAGAACGGAAACGCTTGGATGAGGGTATATTGTTTTCCCCTTGGCATACACTGCTAGAGCATGAGCCTGTTGGAAGTGTGAATCTTTCTCGCAAGAGGCTTTACAGCGAACTTGCAAAGTATCGACGAGAACAAATTGCCCAACGATCGCGTGAACCAAAACCTTATGTAGAGGTTGAAGATTAACCACTATAATTTGGTTTAAAACTGGAGGATGATAGGCTGCCAACTTGATTAGATACGATTTTCTAGTGTTGCTGATTTGATGTGTGAAATTTATTAGTTATGCAGCCAAAACTTTGTAGAGATGTAAAATTTTACGTCTCTACATCTATATATCAGAGTGCGTTACACTTCGTACCTAACCCCTCGCCGCTTGTGGTGAGAGATAATTTAATTTTAAGAAAAGATAATTTCCCTTATTAATCAAATGCTGAACTGGAAAAAATCACGATCGCAAATTCTGCTAATGTATATGCTTTTGGGAGCGATCGCACTGGTGATGCTCTTTCCTTTACTGTGGCTAATTAGTACAGCCTTAAAATCGCCCACGGAAAATATTTTTCAGTCACCGCCACAATTATTGCCTAGTCAACCAACGCTAAATAACTTCTTTAGTGTGTGGAACTCTCTACCTTTTGGGCAATACCTGTATAACAGTACTTTGGTGTCAGTGCTGACTGTGGGCTTAAATCTGCTGTTTTGCGCTTTAGCTGCCTATCCGTTGGCAAGATTGTCATTTGTAGGGCGAGACTGGATTTTTGTGGCGATCGTCTCTACGATTATGATTCCCTTCCAAATCGTGATGATTCCCCTCTATATTTTGACAGTCCAGTTGGGTTTGAGAAATACTTATTTAGGAATGATTTTTCCGAGTTTGGCTTCTGCCTTTGGCATTTTTCTGTTGCGCCAAGCTTTCATGAGTGTCCCCAAAGAGATAGAAGAAGCCGCCAGAATGGATGGAAGTTCGGAGTTAGGTTTGTGGTGGCATGTGATGTTACCAGCAGTTCGCCCAGCATTGGTAACTTTAGCTATTTTTGTATTCATTGGTGCCTGGAGTGACTTTTTGTGGCCTTTAATTATCATCCAAGACGAAAATTTATACACTCTTCCTTTGGGAGTCGCAAAGCTGGCAGGGACATTTTCCCTTGACTGGCGGTTAGTAGCTGCTGGTTCAGTGATTGTGATCGCCCCAGTATTATTACTATTTTTATTTTTACAACGTTATATCGTACCTACGGAAACTGGTAGCGGTGTCAAAGGTTAAACGATATTAAAAATAGACACCCATGCCTCTTTAGCTACAACGAGAACATAAAAATCTCTCTCCCCATACCCAATGCCTCAATTCAATAAGCACCAGTTTTTTTAAATACAACCCAGATAGTTTTAATAATCAGACTCAGGTCATAAGTTACAGACCACTTACGTTGATATTCCATATCCATCTTGACAATGGTTTCAAAGTCTGTAATGCTGGAGCGTCCATTAGCCTGCCATTCTCCGGTAATGCCTGGTTTAACTCGCAATCTATCCCAATGATGTGGATCGTAATGGCTGACTTCATCAGGAGTGGGTGGACGAGTACCAACTAAACTCATGTCCCCTACCAGAACATTCCAAAATTGGGGAAATTCGTCCAAGCTAGTGCGCCGCAAAAATTTACCTACAGGAGTAATGCGAGGATCGTCAACAGATTTAAAGATATGACCTTTAGCTTGGTTTTCAACCAAATGCTTGAGTTTATCAGCATCGACGATCATGGAACGGAATTTCCATATGCGGAAAGTTTTTCCGTTCAAACCACAGCGAATTTGGGAATAAAATATTGGATTTGGCTCATGAACAAAGGTAGCAATTGCTACAGGAATTGCTACCATGAATGTAATTATCAGCCCTACAATGGCTCCAACAATGTCAATTAATCGTTTTCTCACGCTTAAAGTTGACGGGTGGAAAGGCTGTTGTGAGCAATTAACTGAATAAAGATAAAGATGATTCACAAGGACTAACTTATCTACAACATGGCTTTTTGCATCAGTAGTGTAGACCTGACTATAATTTTTAGGCAATTTTTACTGCTTTTGTCACTACTACTGAGTGTTAATATACACAAATTTTCAAAAATAGAAAAACCGAAAACCCAAAGTTTACAGAATCTTTTAATTAAAATGATAGTTCGTAAATTTACATTATTTTCTCCCATCAGATAAAAATATATTGTAAGGGGTACACATCCAAAAAATTACTGTCCTGAAGTACTAGTAGTACTTTGCAAAATTCAAAATGCTTATGACGTAATACCAATTCTTTGTGAAACTGCACAAAATCAAGCTTGGTGAAACAAAGGGCTTAAGCCCTTTGTTCTGGAGCAACCTTAGATGTAATCGGTATAAGCATTTTGAATTTTGAATAGTATCCTTATTTTTAGTATGATGCACCAATCTCAATGATGAACCTCTAAGGCGAAATTCACCGTATATGGTTCCTCTAGTGATTGCTGATTACTAGCTTTGATCGCATCTAGATAGCGACGCAAAGACAACAGTTGTTGGGAATTAGGACGATAAGTAAGACTCCCTTGTTTTTCAAAAAGTGGTGCAGCGGCGATCGCCTGATAGTCAGAATTTTCTTGCGAACTCTGGGTGAGCCAGGTTGAGTCTGTAGCTGAAGGTATCAAACCGGAAGGCAGTTCACCTTCCAAAAAAGCTAGGAGGCGTTGCTGACAAGTGCGAGTATTGATCCCACGACCCTCAAATAGCTGGATAACTTCACCAAAAGATAAGGATCGGTCTGGTAGCAGCCGCAGCAATTCTGTAAATAAGAAATAATCAGTGTATTGTTGCCTGGGTATATCTAATATTTGGGGATGTAGAGGCAGCATCGCCAAACCATAAGCAACCCGACTACAATTGGGAGCACCGTTTTCGCCGAGATATAAATCTTGAATAATCTTAGCGCTGGGGAGTTTTTGCCGTAGCCAGCGGTTCACCGTCCCAACACAAGCCACCCCACCAGTCAGGATAGCTTGATTAATGGATTCTGTGGGGATGCCACGAGCTACCAACAACTTGTTGAGTTCTCGGTTCAGGCGGCGCACAAACGGGATAAATACCTGACTTTCTAAATCTCGTCGTTGCAAAATCCACTGCTGATCGGCCAACTCCAGGGTAAAAGAGTCTTGGTGTTGCAAAATCAGTTTTAGGGCTAGTGCGGCATCTAATACCGCCTGTCCCAGCAGAGAACTTTCTAGACGCTGCTGGAGGCGAATCCGAGCGGTGATATCTGGTTCTCCGACTCTGGGTAGTTCTAATTCTTCCAACCCTAAACTCTGCCAACGCATTTGGTCTAAACCGGGAATTGACGGTTGCCATTGCCAAGGATTACTGGTGATAGTTTTGCGTTGGCGTAGCCCGCCGCAGGCATCGCTTGGTGTTTCTGGGCGTGTTTGCCGAGATTTAGGTGGCAATAGCAACTGACAGATAATATCTTGTTCAATTCCTTTGCCAGCATAGGCAAAACTGTGGAGCATGAAATCATTGTATGTCAATTGCAGCAATGTTTCTGGGACATCTACCAGCAACATTTCTGTGGCAGTTGTCCCAATGTTAATCACAAGGGTGTTGCCAACAATGGAATGTTCACTGGTTTTTGCAGGATGAGAACCCTGACGTTCGCTTAATTTTACTTGCTCACCGTTAGCAGCATCGAGTTCTGGGAGTAAACTAGCGATCGCTTCTTCTACAAAAAAGACTTGCTGCGGATGTTGGATGAGTTTGCTGGTGAGTAAAGCTTCCCGCACGTTGAAGCGATATTGTTCCGACCAGCTAGATGGACAGGTGCAAATGACACCAGCAATATTATTGATAATCTTGGGGAAATCTTGTTCGCTGATCCCCATAGCAGCAGCCATTAAACTAGGGGTAGTACAAGTTTTTTCGGATTTGAGGGTTAACAGTAGCTTAGAGAGCGATCGCACAACCCAAATCAAAGGGCCTGCCGAAAATTCATTTAATTGCAAAACAGGTTCCCATTTTTGCCGTTCGCTCTTGTAGGGAATGGCTACTTGTAAATAGGGCTTCAACTGCGCCGAGTAGAGATTGTTTATTGTCGAATCTGCTGTTGATCTCGGTGTTGCAGGGGTTGTAGCTGAATGCTCAGGTACTTTATCTTGGGCAACAGCCGCAGGTGCAGTCTGTTCATGTGCTTCGATACTTTCGTTTTCACCGTGGGGAACAGAAGCTGTAGGCAGATAAACCTCTGTTGGTAAACGAAATGATTGCTGGAAGGAAGTTGTTCCCGGAGGATTTTCTGCTGACCAATAGATAGGATGTACAACAAAAGTCGAGCGATTTAATAATGCGGCAGAAATTCCTGTTGTACCTAAATCAATTCCTAAATACCAGACTGATTCTAGAACATTGAGCGAAGCTTCTGGATTGTTGATGGAATTGGAAATTGAAGGTAAAGAACCTTCTTGAACAGGAATTGTGACTTCCTTTTTTTGTTCAGCTTCTACCTGGGGAATTGTCAAACTGGAGAAAGCAGCAGTTGAGGTATTTTCTGTTATTTGGAGATTTTCTGTTTGCGGCTCAGGGGGAATTGTGGGGATTATATCTTGATTTTTAGTAACCAGCACCTGAGAAATATCCAAGTTAGTAGCTGGCTGCAACTCAGAATTTAGCTGCCGATCAAAATTAGCCAAATCCCGATCTAATTGCTGCAACTGTTCTTCATCTAAAGAAATATCAGGTACGGCTGGAGCCTGATTTGACTCAACAGAAAGCAAGTTTTCCTGGGGGGAAGCAGCAATGTAGTTATCTAAAAACGGTTCTGGCTGATCAGCAATTAATACTTCCGGTGTGGTGATACCTTCTGGTGCATCTGCTACGCGTAGCTTGCTTCCCTGTAGGGGTACGGTAGGTTTTGCCAACGCAATTTCTGCTACTTCTGCTACTTCTGCTACTTCTGGAGTAACTGGTGCTGTAGTTGTGGCATCCTCCACAGAGGTTAATACTTCCAGCAGTTCCTGATCATTACCTGCATTAGGCAATAGGTCAGTTAGGGTATTAATTGTATCAACACTAGCTGGCTGAGTGTCGACTTGTGCGGGAAAACTGTCTGTTTGTGGCAGAGAGTTGCTAAGAAGCGACCCTGTATCAGTATCCTCTTCAAAAAATAGTTCTTCCTGTGGTTCTGATGATGAATCTGTAGTTTCTACTAAAGTATCTTGGGATGAAAGACCTATATCTGCCCCTCCAACCGCAGAATCCACGGTTTTAGGGACAGATGGACTCTCGGCGATTATGGAAGCAGATAAGTCATTTGTGGCAACATCGAGGCTTGGATTATTCACATCACCAGTACCAAACAAACTGGCGTAAAGTTGGTCTACTTCATCGCCAATTAACGCAGAAATATCTTGCGATAATTCGGTCTGGGTTTCAGAAGATTCTGACGAGTCTAAGCCAAGCTGCAACAGCACTGCATCTAGATCCTCTGTGAGGGTAGTCTCCTGTTGCTCAGAATTAATTGTGAGTGAAGATGAAGTTTCTGGCTGTATAGGCTCGAAAGGTTGGGGCGCAACTCCAGCAGTTATCTCGGCTCGGTCAGTCAATGATTGTGGTGTCTCAGATTCTACCTCCAACAAAGATGATTGAGAACTAGGGGATTCTGGCTGCAAATGCTGGGTCAAATTATTGAGAAAGCTGGCCATCAACTGTTCGCCTTGCATTCCCTTGCTATGCATTCTTGCCAGTGCTTGCGACAGGGATTCGTAATAAGTATTAATGTTTCGCTGTAGTGCCTCAAAGACTACATTTACTGTCCCATCTAGTGATAATAAACGTTGATCCAACTCCTTGGCCAGATGTGTTAACCTCTCTACACGATCTGGTGATTCTAACAAAGGTTGAGTTGCAGAGGTTGTTGGTTCTGAGTTTGCGTGATTAATTCCTTCTGAAGAACTGGCAGAATTTTCCCAAGTTTGTGCTGCAAGTGGCGTTAAAGTTGGCACAAGGCGACTCATGAGTACCTGTAAAAACTCGGAAATCATTTGATCCTGGTTTGTCAACTGCTGCGCTAAGGAGTAGTTTTGCAATCGCCTTTGCTCTAGCTGCCGAATTTCCTGTATAAGAGTCGCTCGTTCTTGCAAAAGCAATTCTAATTCCGATCGCAATGGCTGGATCAAGCTCGAAAATTCACTTTTTAATTGTCCTGCCCCAACAGTGCTCTGTTCCTGATAGGGTTCGAGCTGCGGTAATGGATACTGGTTATTACCTTGATCAATAAATTTTGTTAATAAAGGCGTTCGCGGTTCTTCAGAAGGCTGATTTGGGATGCCTTTCTGTAATGCTTCTTTTTCTTGTAGCCTGACCAAGAAGTTGCGAATTCGTTCTAAAACTTCTTTAGGCTCTTGCGCCTGACCAGACAGAAATCTAGACACGCGTTTGCCACCGCTGGCAAGTAAGTTGTCAATGTCTGCAATCAGCTTTTGAATTTCGTCTGCACTGGAAGTCACTTTTATCACCTTACCTAAAATCGTATGTCAACTAATGTGACAATTACTTTACAATCACCGTACCCCTATGAGGATCTTACATAGGAGAAGTTTTGAGTGGCAAAAGCCGCTGCTTGGACTTGTGACTGTCATTATGTTATGGATTACTGGGAGTCGTGGCAATCTTCAGTCAGTGTTTGTGTGAGAAGCTTAGTTTTGCAGCTAATTTAATTGCCTATTTTTGAAAATCGCTAAAATACCTGAGCAATAATTTACTCCCTTTAGTATCATTGATGTTGTTCGCCTATATTCTGAACTAATCAAGTTTGCAGTGCAGCTAGCCCCTAAGCAATACAACCGCCGGCTATAAACTACTTTTTGCAAAACTTTTATCCCGTTTAAACTTATAGGTAAAAATTGTCTAGAAAAACGTTATTGTCGCTTTCTTATGTAGCATAGTTAAGTTTTCTCTTTGAAAGGGAGCTGTGCCTTGATGGCTTAGGCTGAAACTGGCGCTCTTGTTTGTTGTGTGTATATAGCAGCTTGAATAAAAATGTTGTAATGGAAGACCGATATAGCTTGCAAGCACAGGCTAATCCTTGGATGATCACCTCGGCTCCCTTTTTTCAAGGGTTGCCAGAAACTGCTGTGGAATCAGCCCTGATCCATCTTGTTACCCGCACTCATCCAGCCAATCAGGTGATTTTGCTAGAAAATGACTGGGGCGGTTCTGTGTATTTTATTCTGGACGGATGGGTAAAAATTCGCACCTACAATCTGGAAGGAAAAGAGGTAACGCTGAATATTCTTGGCAAAGGGGAATTGTTTGGTGAAATGGCGGCCCTAGATGAAGTACCTCGATCCACAGATGTGATTACCTTGGCCCCGACGGTAATTGGTAGTATGCCTGCTCAAGATTTTGTCAAGTTACTTCAGATAGAACCCTTGGCAGGAGTTCGATTGGCGCAACTCATGGCACGACGTTTGCGGCAAGTAAATCGCCGATTGCGGTTGCGGGAATCTGATAGCCAGTCACGGGTAGCAGATACGTTGTTATTTTTGGCAGAAGGACAGGGAAAAAAAGGGCAAACCGGAACCGAAATCCCCAATTTACCCCATCGGGAATTGAGTAGTTTGAGCGGACTGGCCCGAGAAACAGTGACACGAGTGTTGACAAGGCTAGAAAAAAAAGGCTTGATTAAACGGGATCAAGACACTATTTGTATTCCTGATTTGTCAGCCTTAGAAAGAATGATCGTTTAAGAACTTGTCAGATATGAGTATTTTAGATTCTCTGCCAGATGAGCCGGAGGAAGATCCATCCCCTGAATCTCCAACTCCCCACAATCATTGGTTAGACAAAGAACAGCAGTTAATGCCTCCTCAACTCAAGGCTGAGGCACCCTTGAGGATGGTGGAAACGGCGTTTTTAGCCAGTACCGCTAGCTTAATTTGGTTTATTAATTTTTACTTTCCCTTGGGGCCTGTTTTGCGGATATTTTTTCCGGTGCCCATCGCTCTAGTTTATCTGCGTTGGGGCAAACGCGCGGCATGGATGGCAGCACTCACCTCCGGGTTACTGCTAACGGTACTGATGGGGCCAGCCCGCAGTTTGCTGTTTGTCATGCCCTACGGGTTTATGGGCGTGCTTTTAGGAGCAACGTGGTATCGTCGTCGTGTTCCCTGGATTGTTTCTATCACCTTGGGTACGATGTTGGGTACTTTGGGAGTATTTTTTCGGCTGTGGTTGCTGTCTGTTTTGTCAGGTGAAGACTTGTGGATTTATGTAATTACCCAGGTGACTGAGTTCATAGAGTGGGTATTTTTGAAGCTGAGTTTGTTAGCGAGTCCCAGTGTATTTTTGATTCAAGTGGGAGCGATCGCTCTAATTGTACTAAACAACTTTATCTATCTTTTTATCGTACATCTGGCATCATGGTTGCTTTTTGACCGCCTGGGTAACCCCATTCCCCGGCCACCACGCTGGGTACAAGTCCTCATGGATTATGAAGGATAGTCAGGAGTTGTGAGTTAATAGTTATGAATTAAACTCCTAACTCCTAATTCCTAACTTTTAACTTTCCAAATGATTAGTATTTATACCCAAAAAGAACAGAGTGAAGAATGGCTTCGACAGTATCGTGGCTGTCTACCCGTATTTGCATGTGTTTTAGGATTTACTGAAACTGGTTTAATTCCAGGGATTTCAGCAGCCGGTCGTACTCCAGAGGATCGGAAATATACTGCTTGTGCCGATGCCGAGTTTTTGTATTACGGGCCAGAACATAAAGCTCAATATCCCTTACCACCATTAGCAGCCGGGGCTTCACCTGTGCTGATTTCTCGCGCTGTTTTTGAGTCACTAAAGATACCAGTTCATTTGTTTAATGCTGGTTTACCCCAGCCTCCTGCTGTTCCAGTAATTGATTTGGATGGCGCTCCTGCTCAGTGCTTAAGTGGTGGTGCTGCTATGGAAATTACAACGGTACACCATTTGTTTAAACAAGGGCTACTTTGGGGAGAACGCCTTGCTGCCAATATCCAACATAAGTATGTGATTCTTGGTGAGTGCGTCGTTGGAGGCACTACAACTGCCCTGGCAATCTTAACTGGTTTGGGTATAGATGCTGCCGGAAAAGTTAACAGTAGCCACCCTATATGTAACCATGCACAAAAGTGGGCACTAGTGGAAGCGGGGCTGGAGAAGATGAGGGGGTCAAGTAGAGACACTGAGAAAACTCTTCCCGCGTCTCTACTTGACCCCCTACAACTCGTCGCATCTGTGGGTGATCCCATGCAAGTGGTGGTAGCTGGCATGGCGATCGCTGCTAGTCGTAGTTGTGGTGTAATGCTTGCTGGTGGAACACAAATGCTGGCGGTTTATGCTCTGATAAGTGCGATCGCTCAAGCTTATGCTTTATCATGGCAACCAGAAGCAGTCGTTGTAGGCACAACTCGCTGGGTGGCAGAAGACCCTACTGGCGCTACAGTTGACCTAGCTCTCAGCTTAGGAAAAGGCAACTTAACTCAGAGTGGAGGAACCCCTGCCTTATTAGCAACTGATCTGAGCTTTGCTGATTCTCGTTATCCCCAACTGAGAGCTTATGAACAGGGCTTTGTGAAAGAAGGTATGGGTGCTGGAGCCGCTTGCATAGCCGCTCATCTTAGCCAAGATTGGCAGCAAAACCAACTTTTGGCAGCCATTGAAGCCCAACTTGAACGGCTAAGTACAGCATTTAATTAAGGAAGTAGCCAATTAAATTTGGTAGGACTCTACGTCCCTCTGCGCTTTATTAAAAACTTCCACCCAGGATTGTCATCAAGTGCTAGCAAGAAATTTATCAATTTGATAGCTGGATTAATTGCTTATACTTAATATATTCTTACAAAGCCATCACTCGACATTGAACCTAAAGGCTTACCTTCGCTACCTCCAGCCATTTTTTTATTCGTTTAACTCAGGTTAAATTTAATGAATTCTCTCTCTGAGTAATTGTTCTTCTAAGGCAGCAATGCGATTGTATGCTGCCGTTAGTTGCGCTGTCAGTCGTTGTATTTGAATTTCTGGTGTTATGTTATCTCCACTTTGACGATGCATGTCTAGATACATGCCATCTGTCAATACATCCTTGTGCTCCATTTCTGGATTGAAATTGTTACGTCCTTTGAACTGGTAGCCTCCAGCCGCACCATTTTCCTGATAATTATGCTTTGCTTGTGTATTCGCTAAAGAACACTCTGAGAAAGCTTGAGCAACTTTACCATCAAGCTGCTCAATCACTTGGCAGAGCGCATCCAGTTTTTCGCTTAAATTCAGGATTTGCTTCTGTAATGGCTCCATTTAATACCCTCATCCGTACATTCTCTTTATGTTATTCAATTGACTCTCAATGTTAACTATACTTAGGGATTATTTAAGTATTGATAATTTTTGGTGCAAAAGTGAAATTTAAATCATTACTTCTAAATATAAGTAAAGTTTGACCATAAGTACTAATGAGGAAAATTATGGAGAAAAAACTAACTTGAGGCAATTAATTGCCGAAAAAATCATTAATTTGACTCAAATAGTCAAAATTAGCGATATTACCAAGAAAAAATACTAATAACTCCCCAACTACACTTTTTCAGTTAGTCAGCCTCTGGTGAATATCTGCTTAATATTAGGTATAGTCAAAAATCTCAAATCCAAAATCAATGGATCGACGGTCTTTTTTGCTAGGTACAAGTACATTGGCACTTTCACAAGTGCTTTTTGGTTGTGGTGGAAACAACCAGACGCAACTAAAAGTAAAGTTATTAAAAGGTTCTATACCTGGCCAGATAGTTAATCAATTCCACAAAGGTTTGCAGCAACAGGTGCAATTAAAGTTTGCTCCAGTTGAGCAGATACAGGATTTATTTCAGCAATTACAGAATTGGCAGCAGAAACCAAAAAGCACTGATGAGCAGGGATGGAGTCGCTTTATACCTTTTATGCAAGGTCAACAAACGGCTGATGCAGACCTAGTGACATTGGGAGATTACTGGTTAAAAGCAGCTATTGAGCAAAAATTGATTCAACCACTCCAAGAGGTACAGGGAAACCAATTAAAGCAGTGGTCTGCTTTAGATGAAAGGTGGAAGAAATTAGTAACGCGCAACGACCAAGGTAACTTGGATACTCAAGGGAAGGTCTGGGGTGCACCTTACAGGTGGGGTAGCACGGTGATTGTTTATAACCGTGACAAGTTGCGAAAATTAGGATGGATGCCCAAAGATTGGAGTGATTTGTGGCGGGATGAAGTGCAGCAGCGCATTTCCCTACTTAATCAACCACGAGAAGTTATTGGTCTGGTCTTAAAGAAGCTAGGAAAATCTTACAATACAGAGAATCTTGACCAAGTACCAGACTTGGAAAAGGAATTACAGACATTAAACCGACAGGTTAAGTTATACAGTTCCAATAACTACTTGGAACCTCTAATTATGGGAGATACTTGGCTAGCGGTTGGTTGGTCAAGCGATGTACTGCCAGTTTTGGCAGCTTATCCGCAACTTGGCGCAGTTATTCCCCAATCAGGAACAGCAATCTGGGCAGACTTGTGGGTACGTCCCGCAGGTATTCCTAGGGTTACTTTATCAGATCAATGGATTGATTTTTGTTGGCAACCAAGCACAGCTAAACAAATTTCTGTGCTGACCAAAAGTAATTCACCAATTTCTACAAATATTGCCGCTTCCGATATCCCAAAACCATTATTGAGCTTATTACAGAGCGATGGCGAAGTTTTTGATAAAAGTGAATTTTTGCTTCCTTTACCTCCATCAGCAATAAAACAATACGAGTCTTTATTCGCCAAAATTAAAGTTTAATTGGGCATTGGGTAGAGGAGAGGAATTTTCCCCTTGCTCCCAATTCCCCATCCTCTAACTCCTGACTAGAGTAAACGTTGTAACCCTATCTTGTTTTTGATATTTGTTTGGATACTGCATAAAGCTGGACTTGTACTAAAGTTGCAAGTGTAGGTTGCTAAGGGTTCTTTTTGATAGTTAAATACCCGGACGTTGTAACCAAAGTTCCGTGCAGTGCTACCCAAGCGATTCACGAAGTCGTAGCGCTCTACATACTCTAGTAGGCTCCAAATTTGCTGATTCACGATCAAGTCTACTCGTGCAGGTTCTTGTTCAGAAGCTGGATATGCTATCCAATTATCTAATAGCTTTCTCTCAGAGTTTTGTTGTGCCCACCATAAACTGGGAACGGTTAATCGTTCTGGGTTTATGGTATTAGCTGTGATTACATAATCTTTTGGCTTAGTCAATAAGTCTAGTTCTAAAGGCGCATCAGAAGGCGACGGTATTGAGGGGGTTTGCGCTAACGAGGGCGGCGCTAGTAAAGTCGCGAGGCTAATGGTTAGGAGTAATGAAAATGATGTCTGGCGTTGGCGCAGCCCGCCGCAGGCATCGCACAATTTAGGTATATGCATAGCTGATACTAATTCGTAATTAAGGCATAAGTAAAATTCGCGCAATTTTAAAGTTTTATGGCAACTATACGAATTCTTCGATAGTCTGCCGTCCAAGTTCCTTGTTGATAAAGCGTCGGCTTGAGATATTCCTCCACGACGCGAATTAGTTGTATTTGTTGCTCACCAGAAAGTCCTGCTAAAAAGGCACTGGCGAACATCTGAATCCAGTTTGCCATACCTGCTTCTCCCTCTGCTAAGGGAGTTGGACGAGCAAAAAGGATGGCATGAATGACATCAAAGCCTTGCTGTTCTAGTAAGGTGGCGTACTCGCCAATACTAGGGAAATACCAAGGATTTAGGGCTTTTGCAGGAATATTAATTGCTTCTAAGGCGCTTTCCAAAGCTGTGGCGATCGCTTGCACATTTCCCTTACCACCAAATTCTGCTACAAAACGGCCTCCAGGTTTTAGGGATTGATGTATGCAAGTGATCACACTATCTGCTTCTTTCACCCAATGTAGTACAGCGTTGGAAAATACAGCATCCAATAATTCATCTACTTGAAAGTTTCTGGCATCAGCTACATCAAAGCGGATATGGGGATAGTTTTGCCTAGCCTTTTCTATCATCGCGGGTGCATGATCAACTCCCCTTACTTCAGCACCAGCTTGGGCAATTTTTTCTGTAAGTTGTCCAGTACCACAGCCAAGATCCAAAATCGATTCTCCTGGTTTAGGGTTGAGGAAGTTTAGTAAGTCCTCACCATACTGCCAAACAAAAGCGTGTTTATCTTGGTAAAGGGCAGTATTCCAATCATTATTGGGTAAAGAGATATTAGTCATAATTAATAATGGTGGTTCTTAATTGAATGCATAATATTTTTTTATTGTGTAAGTGACTCTTTAGCTCATACTACTTCGGCGTGAGCGCTACTTCTCTACAAGAGCCTGCGCCCTAAGCGTAGCTATGCCGCAGGCTTTACGACAACGCTCAGTACAAGTCAGTCGAACGCTGCGTACCCCACAATATACGTATTCAGATCATGGCAGAAGAGAGTTTGTTTTTTCGTATCATTTTGTAACTCTAATACCTATTGAAAATATTTTTTCTAGAAAGCGATCGCTTATTTGAACATAAATTTGGCTTATTATAATAAGAGTAATTGCTTGATTAGATAAATCTTTTGTTTCGGCGATATATTTCTAGCTCTTGCTAATGGTAATTAATAGTTTTTTATTTTTCATCTAATTGCGTATACTGTTCTACAATATGTTGGTTTGACTCGTGTCAAACCAAGCAAATTTGCTTGTTTACCAACAATTATGCTTGAAAACTATTGCCTCATCGTCTTTAAACATTAACAGCAAAAAAGTTTATGAACACCGAGCAAGACAATGGAAATCCGATTAAAAAAGCTATAGAATCCCCGCTGGCAAAGTTAAAAGCTAAGAAAAAGTCCGCGAAAAAATTCAAAAAACACACAACTGAAGGTGAAGGAAGTTCTAAACTATCCAGTCGGCTCTACGAAAAAAAAATAGCCAAGCTGCAATTAGAATTGGTGAAAATGCAGTATTGGGTGAAGTTTACAGGTGCCCGCATCGTAATTCTTTTTGAAGGACGGGACGCCGCAGGTAAGGGGGGTACAATTAAACGGATTGCGGAGCCATTGAATCCGCGTGGCAGCCGGATCGTCGCTTTAGGCACGCCCAGCGATCGCGAAAAGACCCAATGGTATTTCCAACGCTATGTGGCTCATCTGCCAGCTGCGGGTGAAATTGTTTTGTTTGACCGCAGCTGGTATAACCGGGCTGGGGTAGAACATGTGATGGGTTTTTGCACAGAAGAACAGTACAAGAATTTTATCCAAGATTGTCCAGAATTTGAACGGATGTTGGTGCGTGAGGGCATCATTCTACTGAAGTATTGGTTTTCTGTCAGCGATGATGAGCAAGAACGGCGCTTTCAATCCCGAACCACTGATCCAGCAAGGCGGTGGAAACTGAGTCCGATGGATCTCGAATCGCGCGATCGCTGGGTGGAATACTCTAAAGCCAAGGATGTCATGTTTGCCCACACGAATATTCCTGAAGCACCCTGGTTCACCGTCGAAGCAGACGACAAAAAACGTGCTCGCCTGAATTGTATTTACCACATCCTCAGCAAAATTCCCTACGTGGATATGACCCCCCAACCTCTAGAACTGTCCCCCAGGAAGCCTGCTGATAGCTATGTCAGACCACCCCTGAATGAACAGTTCTTTGTACCACAGATTTATTAGGTGGTTGCTTTTTGGTGTCGATTCATCCCCTTAAGTGGGTTCGGGGCGCAAGTAGCATATTGAGAATTCTTCGGAATGCAGCTTTGAAACTCAGAAGACAGACCAATTTGTAAAAAATACCGCCCCAAAATCAACACAGGAGACTCATCAAAGCCAATAACTTCTGAGCGATGCGGCTACCCGAAGGGGGAACGCTATGGGGGTAAGTTTCTGCGAGATGGAAACCCCCAAAGAATCCTTGATAACGTACCTGTAATTTATAGCCAATACTTTCAACTGCTGTAATTAGTGGTGAAAATCAGGAAACAGTAACCAAGTACGAGAAACTAACAGATGTTGAGAGATTTCAGCAGTAATCTAAAATATCAATTTGATAGCCTGCTATATTCCTAATGTATTTTTTACCACCGAGTTGCAGTTAATTATGCTCAGGGAGATTGACAAAAATATTTGGGTTGCTGAACAACCATTGAGATATTTTGGACTTAGCGTAGGCACAAGAATGACAGTTATTAGCCTTGCAAATAGTGAACTGGTCGTTATCTCTCCAATCCAGGTTGATGAGGCAACCATCGATCAACTTAATAAAATTGGAAATGTGAGGCATATTGTGGCCCCTAATCTTTATCACTATCTGTTCGCCTCCAAATTCAAGCATTTTTACCCAAAAGCGACGTTTTGGGCTGCACCTGGACTAAATTCAAAAAAGCCTGAACTTCCAATTGATAAAATCATCAAAGCAGATGAAAATAATTTTTTGGATGAAATTCAATATTTGTTATTTGATGGTTTTAGAACCTTCGGTTTAAGTGGGCCTGATTTGCTGAATGAATGTGTTTTCTTTCATCCAGAAAGTCGGACTTTAGTCTTAACAGATACTGCTTATCATTTTGATGAAAGCTTTCCACTAATAACACAATTAGCGGCTAGGGTAATTGGGACATATAAAACCCTTAGTCCGTCTTGGCTAGAGCGATTATCTACACAAGAAAAAGAAAAGGTAAGGCAATCAGTTAAAAATATACTCGCTTGGGACTTCGAGCGAGTTATTGTGGCTCATGGTAGCATCATTGAAAACAATGGTAAGCAAAGATTTAGGGAAGGATATGAATGGTTTTTAGGACTCTCCTTAAACGTCGCATAACTTATCAGAACATTGCTAATCACTCTATCCATTTCACCCAATCGGGTGCTGATACTATCACAGACTAGTGATGAGGAGTGATGAGGGGCTATTTTTATAACCAAGATACAAAATATTTTCAAGTCGCAGCCCCCCGTGATCGCAAAATGAATTATGACCGCAGTGCAGACACTCCCAATGGGCCACGAGTTACGCCCAATTGATTTTGCAGCTTCAACTCGCGCCAGAGTTGGGAACCTGTAATTTCACCTTGCACTAGTTGACGATAGCGATGTATTATTTTAGTCACTTGGTCTGGTGTCTCATTCACGAACTCGATGCGAAAGTGACGTAATCCCAGTTCTATAAGGCGCTGTACGTACTCGGCTCCAGTTTGAGCAGTGCCATTAAATACAGTGTTGCGGCAACCTACATCTGCTTTAAGAACGTGTTCGCTGCCTACACGGTCTTTTAATTTCACTTCCTGCTTTTCACAAGGTCGTCCACAGTTGGTATGGTCTGTACCCGTCGATAGAAAGGCACAAAATACACAATGCTCCATGTGGAACATCGGTATATGTTGATGGATTGTCACCTCAAACCACTGGGGTGGACAACTGGTGAGCAGGTCTTGCAGTTGGGTAATATTCAGGTCATAGGATGCCGTCAGCCTTTCTAAACCAAAGCGTTGCTGAAAGTAGTCTGCTGTTAAGGCATTAGCAACGTTGAGTGAGAAATCTCCGATACAACGGTCTTGAGCAAAAAATTGCAGTTGATCATAGTTCCGCACCAAATAGCCATCTGCTTCACAAGCACGTACTTGCTGCAAAATCCAGTTTTCTCCAGGTTTGGTAATTCGGGGTGGTGCAACCCAAATTGTGGGCAGTGGGGATTGTTGCCCTTGTTGGCGTACTAGCTGCACGGCTTCTCGGTAGGCGCGGGGGTCTTCAAATTCACAGTACAGTGTTTCAATACCAGCTTTGAGGGCGGCGTGGAGTTGCTTGAGGTTTCGTACCAAGACGATGAGTGCAGGAGATGTAGCTTTAGCTTCCCGCAGGGTAGGTGATGAGGGTAATGAAGAGGGGAGTAAGTCTTGGAAAGAGACATCAGAACATAATTGCCAGCGTTTGGTTTGACTTCGCAATTCTTCCAACTGCGTCACAATTTCCCGCCGCATCCGGTTTAACTCACTTACGGGCAGCATAATAGCACCGCTGAGATGGTTGGTTAGCGTTCCCAAACAGAAAGGTGTGTTACCGAGACGACCGAATTGTTCTTGTAAACGGTCTGTATCTAGGGGTTTGGTATGCGCTTCAACTAGTGAAATTGCAGACTCCACTTGTACAATATTACCGAGTTGATCACGAGCGATCGCAATCAATGGCTGACCAACTTCTCCATAAACCTCTAAGTCAATCGGACGTTGAAATTGGGGATTTTCGCCAGCAAAACTTTGACGCAGTTGCTTATCGAGTTCTGGATCACTGGTTTTCCAAATGCGATCGCCTATATGCACCCGGCGCAGGTTCAAGTCATTTCGACCAAAGGACAGCATGGTTTCATTACCTTTGGATACCACAGCATAAACCCGGCCGCCTTCTTCCTTCGCCTCTGGATGACCGCAGTCAAACACAATTCCATCCCCTGGTTTTACAGGCGCTTCTAGTTTGACTGTTACCTGTTCGTTGTGAATGCGGCTGACTTCACCTAAATAAACCCCACGTTTTTTACCAAACCGGGCGTGAACTAGTTCCTGATTATTAATCCCACCAAACCAACCCGTGTAGAGTCCGCGAGAAAATGCCATCTCTAAGTTGTAGTGTTCTTGATCTGTTTGACCTCTCCCCCAGCCTCTCTCCGTTTCGGAGAGGGGAGCTTTTATTCCCCCTTCCCTACAAGGGAAGGGGGTTAGGGGGTTAGGTCTTTCCAATTCCTGCATCACCCGATCCAAAGCTTGGCGATAAACACGGGTGACATTGGCAACATACTCTGGAGCTTTCAAACGACCTTCAATCTTGAGACAAGTTACTCCTGATTTCACCAAATCTGGCAAAACATCTAATCCTGCTAGGTCTTGAGGACTGAGTAAATATTTGCGTTCTTTTAAATTTACAACTTCCCCGTCAGCGATTAAATCGTAGGGCATCCGACAAGCTTGGGCACATTCACCTCGATTGGCAGAACGTCCGCCTAAAGCCTCACTAGTCAAACACTGACCGGAATACGCCACACACAAAGCACCGTGAACAAAAACTTCCAAAGGCAGCGAAGTTTCCTGTAGGGCGATCTGCTGCTGAATTTTATTGATTTCCTGAAGAGAACATTCACGCGCCAGCACCACTAATTGACAGCCGAGGGACTTGGCAAATTCCACCCCAGCCGCGCTGGTGATGGTCATTTGGGTGGAAGCATGAATAGGAAAATCAGGGGAAAGGTGACGGATGAGACGGCATATACCAATATCTTGGACAATCACCGCATCCACACCTGCTGCAATAATTGTGCGGAGATATTGCTGTGCTTCTGCTAGTTCTTTGGGAAATATTAGTGTGTTGACAGTGACATAACCTTTTACGCCGCGCTGATGCAGAAATGTCATCAATTGAGGTAAGTCCGCCTCAGTAAAATTTTCTGCCCGCATTCTGGCGTTGAAGCGATCCAAACCGAAATAAATCGCATCTGCCCCATTTTCCACAGCAGCTTTAGCACATTCCCAGTTACCTGCTGGTGCGAGTAGTTCGGGACGTTGAAGGGAGAGTTGGGAAGGGGAGCGATCGCTTTTCATCAGATTTGGGGTTAAGTAGCACCATAGTGATTTTATCTAAGTTGGTGGGGAAATGAGGGGAAGGGTGCGATCGCTAGCTCCTCCGTAGCAATTTAATTTTTCTTTAGAGAGGGCAAAACAGGATGTGATGCTCAAAATAAATATTGTGTATACATTGCCCACTAAGAATAACTACGCTGAAGGCGGAAATTAACTATGTTGAAAGAATCTAAAAGTTTAGTGCTATGCGATCGTGACAGAGATTTATTTATGTCAGTAATGCAAAATTCCCCAGAACTGGAAGGAAAACTCAAATCTGCTATTTACAAATATAGACAGAAATATGACAAGGGATTGAAGGCTGGTAAAACCTAGACATATAAGTTAGGCGATCGCTCCTTTGTATAGAACGAGTGATACACCAAGAATCTTGCTGGGAATACTGAGATTAAGTCTATTTTGCAACAACTATGATTAATCCATTTACTCAGCGACCAGAACCACATTTGTTTAAGGGAGGAAATGCCTCCGATTACGAGGTATTCACTGGTGAAGCAGGTACTTGGTGTACCCGTCATAGTGTGAGTGGAGAGACAATTCAATCCGTTAAACCAGCTATTGATATGTTTAACATTGCTAATCTTGGAGTCAATATTCTTAACCTGGGTGTAGGCATTTACAATTCTGTTCAACTTCACAAGGTCAAAAAGAAATTAGATCGCAATCAAGAGCAGCTTCAATCATGCGTTGAGAAGTTAGACATAAATCATGAACAAGTTCAAGCCTTATCAGATAAATTAGAGAGAAATCATAAGCAGATTCAGACTTGTTTCAACAGTATTCAAAATGCTCTAACTGTTCAACACCGCACTCTTGAGTTATTAGTTTGTAATCAATGTAACTTAGCACAGCAAATGAATATTCTCCGTGAGGAGATGCGTACAGGTTTTCAAAATGTTGTAGAAGAAGTTAAAGATTTAGAAGCTCGTAGGTGTAGAGAAGAATTTCAGGCTCGAACTTTTCTACTACTAAAAACCTATGAACGATTTATCTATATATTACCTGAATTACTAGAAGCCGATCAACTTATTCAAAGAGCCGAGGATTTAGAAGCTTGGCTGCGAACTCAACTGAATCGTATTGAGATAGGCAAACCGGAAAGATTACCACTAATGGTAGCTCTTGCCTTTAGTGTCAGAGCAAAAGCTGATGCCTTTGAAGCTAAAGGAGGAGATTACACAAATTTTGCTAATAAAGATATTGGTCTACTAATAAATCAACTTCGTGATGAGGCTAGTGCATTCTGTGAGGGACGCAGTTTATATACTCTTGGAGTAGAAATGCCCGAAATACTCTACCAGTATACCTTTTTGAATCGAAGTCTTTGCAAAGGATATGAATTTCAGAAAAAAGTTAAGCAAGTTGATTCTGAATTTATTTTTTCAAAGGAGGAGTTGAATTGGGATGATGGAATGGAGGAATTAAGAGAATTATTTCAACCTAATATTGAACATACTGAATTTTTGGGTGGAAACCAAGATATTAAGCTAAATACTATGGCAGACTACGATTGGTACATAGGTTTTGCAAATCAAGATAGATTAACTTTCAACGTTCATTCTCATCCCTCGATAAAACTTTCTCATATTCTGCAAAGGATAGGTCATCCAGAACCTCAGACTGGGGGGATTGGAAAAACTAAACTCAACACTCTTATGGTTTTTGCTCTGCCTGAAACAATAGATAAGATTTCTCAGCTTATAAAAAAGGAGTTTGAGTTAGAAAGTTTACCTAAACTTCGTGGGTTAAAAAATTTAGATATACAAAAATAATGAACGATCGCTACAGTATGGTAATTCAATGGTCAGATGAAGACAATTGCTACTTAGTACACTTACCGGAATTCCCTTGGCAGCAATTTCACACTCATGGTAAGAGTTATGAAGAAGCTGCTAAACACGGGCAAGAGGTAATTGAATCTCTGATTGAATGGTATGAAGAGCAAGGAAAACCTTTGCCAGAGCCAATTACTTTTCCTCAAAAATCGTTAAAAGTGGCTTAAATCTTTTTAAGATACAGGGCATCGCACCTTACCCCAATTCCTCAACATCAGCACTTTCGCCTTCCGACTCAACAGGCTCAAACTTCACCTTGTTGTACAAATCTTGTAAAGAAATCTCAAATGGTACTGTTACAAGTGCGATCGCTTCATCTTCTTCATCATATTCACGAAGCGTCCATTGCTTTTTCCCAATTTTAGAAAATTGATCTACATGAATCCGAGTTTGGTCAATTAATAGATATTCTTGGAAAGTGGAAATCGTTCGGTAAGCCTGAAATTTATCTTCGCGATCATAGTTTTTAGTAGATTTAGACAAAACCTCAACAATAACTTGGGGATTTGTAATAATATCTGTACGGTTGTTGAAAAATTCTGGTTCACCCGCTATTACTGTCACATCTGGATACGTGTAGATACGCTTTTGGTGTATCCACAGACGCATATCGCTATTAAACACTTCGTATTCTTGTTGTCTGAACGCGAAGTTTAACACAGCATAGAAATTACCAGCGATACGATTATGATTTATTGTTCCACCCGCCATAGGAATTATTTGCCCGTCAATGTATTCACTTTTGTATTCAGCAGCTTCTTCTAGCTCTAAATATTCCTCTGGAGTATAGTATCGCTGTTTTGTTATTTGCATAATTTATCAGGTAGCAATGTTTAACGATACGGAGTGTCTAGTGACCCATGTTTACTGAACAGTTTAACGTGGTTAGATAGAGATGTTATGTGCTTTCTACACAGTGAGCGTAGGCGCAGCCCACCGTAGGCATCGCTATCTAAATCCACACAATAGCTCACATCCTATTGATAACCGGCTGCTTGTAACAGAAACAACTTGGCATAACTTCCTCTTAGCTGTAACAACTCTTCGTGAGTTCCCTGTTCTATAACTTCGCCGTTTTCTATAACTACGATTTTGTCAGCCATTCTTACCGTTGAGAAACGATGGGAAATCAAAAGTACCATCTGATTTTGAGTAATAGCGCGAAAATGATTGAAAATCTCAAACTCAGCTTGGGCATCTATTGCTGATGTTGGTTCATCTAACACCAAGATATCTGCTTGCGATCGCATAAAAGCACGAGACAAAGCAATTTTCTGCCACTGTCCCCCAGAAAGTTCCTGTCCTCCCTTAAACCAACGACCAAGTTGAGTCTGAAAGCTTTGGGGTAATTGGTCGATAAAAGATTGGGACATGCCTTTTTCAGCAGCAGTTTGCCAACGAGTTTTATTTTCGAGATGTTCTACATCGCCCACGCCAATATTCTCACCCACAGTGAACTGATAGCGGACAAAGTTCTGAAAAATCACCCCAATGCGACGACGCAGCACATCCACATCCCATTCCTGCAAATCCAAGCCATCTAAGAAAATTCGCCCAGAGTCTGGCGTGTATAGTCGGGTAAGTAGTTTGATTAAGGTAGTTTTACCGGAACCGTTTTCACCCACAATTGCCAGTTTCTCTCTGGGTTTTAAATGCAGCGAAATGTTTGTCAACGCTGGTTTAGAACTTCCTGGATAAGTAAATGATACGTTCTCAAAACGGATACCATCTTGAGGATTTAAACCAATGGTTGCATTACCCCAAGACTTTGGTACTTCTTCTTCCAGGAAATCATAGAGATTTGATAGATATAGGTTGTCTTCATAGATTCCTCCAATAGAAGTGAGGGCATTGGAGAAAGTAGACTGTCCTTGGCGAAACACAGTGAGATACATAGTCATATCTCCCAAGGAAATCCTACCTAGCACTGTTTCTAGCACAATCCAAGCATAAGCTAGGTAAAAAGCACCTGTACTCACTAAACTCAAGAGATATCCCCACAATCCTCGCCGGAGAGTTAAATCACGGTCTTCGCCATAGAGTTGATTAAACAGGCTGCGGTAACGTCCTAGCAACATCTCTCCCAGCTGGTAGAGTTTGACTTCTGTGACAAAATCTTCTCTTGCTATGAGATTTTCTAAGTAATGCTGTTGGCGGGTTTCTGCCGCACGCCAACTAAACAAACGAAAGGCTTCCCCAGCAAATTTCGTTTCTGCAATAAATACAGGCATGGCTGCCAAAACCAGTACCACCACCGCCCAAACTGAGAAATTTACTAGCAAAATCCCGTAGGTAATCAGGGAAAGGGCATTTTGTACCAACCCAAAGGTGCGGCTTACTAAGGAAAGGGGACGAACCGATGCTTCTCGTCGGGCATTGGTCAATTTGTCATAAAATTCTGAGTCTTCAAACTGCCTCAAATCCAGTGTTAGCGCCTTTTCTAAGATGAGTACATTTACTCGTTGACCCATTAGCGCCCGTAATAAAGACTGACAAATGAGGATTCCCCTTTGACTGCCTGCTAGTAAAATTACAGCGATCGCTTCCAACCCTACATAAAATAGGGAGGGATAGATATTGACAAAATCATTGCTGTCTGAATTAACTTGAGATGCAAATACCACTGCATCAACAATTAACTTGCTTATGTAAGATATCGCCGCCGGTAAAAGACCAGCCACTAAAGTTAAACTCGCCAAAAAAATAGTAAGCGATCGACTAGTAGTCCATACTAAGCTGACAGCCCGTCCACTGTAGCGGAAAACCGTCAGTGATTGACGTAGGATATTTCTTTTTTTTTAATTTTCATCTTTACTTTCCGCGAGATACCCCAGGTTCAGCGGATCTTCCTAACTTTATTTAATCTTTATAAATTTTACCAAGAAAGAACTCAGAATTCGGAAGCCAGAATAACGAGTGTGTGACTGGATGGTGACTTCTATGCTTCAGAATACTGAATACTGACTTCTGTTTACATTTTTATCCCCACAATCTCCTACCTGCTTTCCCACTTAATTGTTGGTGAGTATCTTCCAATAAGGCTGGAATATCTAAATTTTCTGGGCACCGAGGCAAACAGTCACCGCATTCTGTACAGCGGTTGCCTTTCATTCCAGGGAACCAATGACCAGCATTTTCAAACATTCCGTAACGATATTGCCCGTAGTCTTTCATGTCGTATGCCACTGTGAGATTTCGTAACCGCAATATCTCTGGAATATTGATATTTTCTGGACAGGGCAAACAAGCATAACACTGGCTACAATTATCAGTTTCCAAAGCAAGTTTTTGGTGATTTTCTAAACGCCAGAAAGCAGAAATTTCTGCTGATGTTAACTCTCCATCATGGTCAGCAACTTGCAAAGGTTCCCTTAATTCTTCTGGGTTTGCTGGCCCTATACTCAAAGTAGTAATACGGTGATCAGCAAGTAAAAATCGATAATTCAATTCTAGGGGTGAATACGGCTGACACAGGTCTTTTAAGATTTGGGGTGGCGTGTACAGGCGTCCTCCCTTGTCAGCAGGGGAAATAATGAAAATGCCCATATCCTTTTCGGCAGCTAGTTGAATCGCTGCTGCGTGCCGTTGAAAAAAATAGTAATAATGCAGATTGACAAATTCAAATAAATCTGTATTGATTGCTGCCTGAATTACCTCTAGTGGCCCGTGGGTAGAAAAACCAACGTGTCGCACTCGACCATCAGCAACAGCTTCTTCCACAGCTTGCATACAGCCATTTTTGGCTTGTACCCACTCCAAATGTTGCCAAGTGTTCAAGCCATGAACGCCTAAGCAATCTAAATAATCTAGCTGTAATCGTTCTAGGGATTCGTCGATACACCGACGCATGGTGTCAGCATCTGCTGTGGCTGAGATTTTAGTAGTGACATAAAGGCTCGTCCGGGGTACTGACAACCCAGCTTTTAGCGCCCTACCAAGATACTCCTCACTTTTGCCGTAACCTCTGGCGGTTTCTAGATGATTAATTCCTAGCGCTAAGGCTTGTTCGATCGTCTGGTGAGCATTTTCAAAATCAGCCAAGTAGCGCATTGTTCCCAAAGAAAAAACCGAGAGGCGCAGATTCGTTTTCCCAAAGCGTCGGTATTGCATTTTTAACAAAGAGTTAGGAGTTAGGAGTTATAAGTTAGGAGTTGAAGGAAGTAAATCATAGCTCTTAACTCCTAACTTTTTTGCTTACAAGTTAGGAGTTGAAGCAAAATCACTCATAACTAATAACTCCTAACTCATAACTTTCCTAGCTGTCGCCATTACCAAAGCGCTTAATCAAATCTTCAGGACGGAGATTGGAAATAAATTCACGGAAAGCTTGCTGTTCGGCTTCATCGGCATCACGGTCAACAGGGATAGAAGCATCGGCAATTACTTCTTCCATTACCCAAATGGGGGTATTTGTACGGAGGGCAATGGCGATCGCATCGCTAGGACGCGCATCAATTTCCTTTTTGACTTCGCCTTGCTGGACAATTAAAGCTGCATAAAAAGTATCCTTTTGCAGGGAATGAATAATTACCTTTTCTAGAGTCATGTTCCAAGCCTCTAGAATATTCACAATCAGGTCGTGAGTTAAGGGTCTGGGAGGCTTCTGATTCTCCAGCGCACCCATAATTGCCCTAGCCTGTTCCTGACCAATGTAAATTGGCAAAGCCCGCCGATCTGAAGAATCTTTCAAAAGCACGATCGGGCTGCGAGTTATGGCATCTAATGCTATGCCAGCGACTTTCATTTCAATCATTGGCTAGGCCTCTACAATGCTTTGAGAACCTTGGATGCTGTGTAACAAATAGTACCCCTTTTGGGGTGGTTTGGCGACAGTAATAAACATAAGCATTCGTTCTCTATAATTGCTTCTATTAAACTCCGAACTTGTGGTGAAAACCAGAGTAAGTCAAATTGGTCTTCTTAGACAATAACCTTCTTACCCAAGTATGCCTTGTGAAGGATGCTAATGTGTTAATATCCCTATAATAAAAAAAGTCAGAAAATATACTTGAATGTTCGAAATTTCTGTGACAATTACCAATTGATTTCAGCCAAAATTAGGCAATAAATAGAGTTAGTTTGACAAAAAAGCCGTGTTTACAGGATTAATTCAGGCATTAGGAACGATGGAACCCTTAGGGGGCGATTCTTGGCAAATTACTTGCAAAAGCCAGTCCGGTGAAGTAATTATGCAAGATTTAGCTTATGGTGACAGTGTTGCTGTAGATGGTGTTTGCCTGACAGTGGAAAAAGTTTTAAAAGATGGGTTTATTGCCACCGCTTCACCGGAAACTCTACGCCGCACAACGTTGGGAGGTGAGCAAACGCAACAGAGATATGTCAATTTAGAAGCGTCGCTAAGGGTGGGCAGCAAAGTTGGCGGTCATTTTGTGATGGGTCATGTAGATGGCATCGGTCGATTGCAAGTGGCAGAACAAACGGCTAGTTCTTGGGAAATGACCTTTATTGCTTCCGTTGCGATCGCACGCTACATTGTCCCCAAAGGAAGCATAGCTGTCAATGGCATCAGCCTCACAGTAGCCGCTTATGAGCCAGAACTCTCGCAATTCAAAGTGGCGGTAATTCCCCTCACATACGCCGAGACAAATCTTCGCTATTTGGTTCCTGGAAGTTTGGTAAATCTAGAAGGGGATATTCTCGGCAAATACGTCGAAAAATTCCTTTACTCTGGTAATCCACACACCAGAACCACTGATGAAACTAGTATGGATGGCATTACACCCGCATTCTTAGCAGAACACGGGTATTTGTAACTAAAAGAGTTTGGAGTTTGGAGTTTGGAGTTTTAAATTCATAACTCCTCACTCCTCACTCCTAACTTTCTTCTAGCTGCCTGGTTTCTGGCTTACCTGAGTAGTTTGTAAGCCTAGTACTAACTGACTGAGGCCGCTTTGTAAATGCACGCCTGGGTCAGTAGCAACCCACCCATTTGGTGACAGATGACGGACTTCAAAGTGCAGGTGAGGGCCTGTGGAGTTTCCGGTGCTGCCAACTCGCCCAATCACAGTTCCAGGTTCTACCCACTGACCGGGTTGAACAAATATTTCTGACATGTGACCGTAAAGAGTTTGTTGAGCCGATTTGTGATTCAGGGTAACGGTTAAACCATAACCGCCTAACCAGTTAGCAGTTTCCACTTGACCAGCAGCTGCTGCCAAAACTGGCGTACCTGTAGGCGCACCTATGTCTGTACCAGCATGGAAGCGTTGATTACCTGTGATTGGATGAACTCGCCAACCAAATACAGAAGTGATAGAAGCGGGTATAGACAGGGGATATATCATTCCCGTACCACTATATGCAACTCTCCCTGTGTAGGGGATTTGCGGCAATACTGATGCTAGTGAGAAGTCGTAAGCTACGTTGCTGGGGCGGGGTGCAATATTGCCATCTGCCATTGGTGGAGGTAAAGTTCCGCCACTCGGTGCGATGGGAGTTGCACTAACTCTTGTGGGGCTGAACTCGCCGGGACTGGGGATAAACCGATTAGGGCGAAATGCGCTCTTGGTGACACCACTAGAACCACTTTGAGCAGCACGCCATCTGCTGGTATTGCCAGTAGTTGCAACTTCCCGCACGGGTGGAACTACTGGTAATTGGGCGTTTTGACTTCTTTTGAGCCAATTAGGTGCTGGTTTACCATTAGAATCAGCTACACTCCTTTGGGGTACTTTGGCGCAAACGCCGCCTAATACGCTTTGCCCTGAAGGCAAAATGGCTCGACAACCACTGGAACGTTCTGTGAGAATTACGGAATTTGGTGCTTGATAAGTACCTGTGGCACCACTGTCATAACTATTAGGATCAATATAGGCGTTATTATAATCCTTGGTTTTCCCCGCCGTTGCCCTGACAGTACTGTTCGAGTTATTTGATGGTTGAGCAACTTCTGGGAGTTTTTCAGGTAAAGAGCGGGCAGGGGTATTGGGTTTTTCCTGTCTCACCCGTGCAGGTGCAACCTGGGAGGCTTCTACCTTGGGTTTTTCCTGTCTCACCCGTACAGGTGTAATCTGGGAAGCTTCTACCTTGGGTTTTGACTGTCTGATAATCACAACAGATTCAGCAGCTTCGATTTTGGGTGTAGACTGCCTAACTGGCTCTTTTGATTGAGCAACCTCTGGCTTGCGTAATCTTTGTTTGAGTCTGGCTCGCCGTTGGGAAAATTCCGGTTGCGCTGGCGCGGCTTGGGGCGCAACAGCCTGTTTTTTAACTGGATTTGTAAATGCTGTTGGTTGGGAACTTTCAACAGTGGGAACGATGTTGTCTATTTGTGTTTCCGTTTGGGCAAACACAAAGCCGCCGCTAAGGAGGCTGACGCTACTCAGCCAACAGAGGCTCTGAGCTGGTAGCGTGGAGGCAAAACGTTTTTTTGTCAGACCTTGTTGCCATAAGTAATGCAAACGATGAGGGGCAGAATTTTTGCGCTGCGTCATTTGTTCTCTCAGTTGTGTGTAATTAGCCTAAAGAGATGATGCTAGTGGTTTGTCTTGCCCAAAGAGCGAAATTTTGAACAAACCTCAAATTTAAACGGAAGATTTATGGTACCCCAAACTGATTGTACCGGGTTCAATATAAATTTCCGGTGTAATTAGTTCCTTTGTATCATCTGTTCCTAAATCAACTCGTAAATTTCCTTGAGGAGTTACCCCAACTACTGTACCTGAAAGATTATTGACGTAGACCCGATCGCCCATGTTTATAAGCAAATCTAGATAGCGAGACAAGAGTATGGTTATTCCTTCTTGGCAAAGGCACTCCATACCGGATTCTATTCCCAGTAAGACTGTAGAGGTTAGCATTTCCAGACAAGAAATTGGTCTGAAATCTTGGGAAGCTTGCCACGATTCCAGATTGATTCCCGTTTCTGGTACTGAATTTGTCCAGTTAATACCAACACCAATTACTGCTTGAGTGATTTGTCCTTTGTTGACTTTGGTTTCTGTCAAAATGCCGCCTAGTTTGCGACTATTTAAAATTAAATCATTGGGCCATTTTATCCCAACATTCACGCCACGTTCGCGCAATTTAGATGCAATTCCCCAAGCAGTAGCAAAAGTTAGTTGGTAACTGTCAGTAGCCTCTATTTTGTGGTCAAAAGAAATCGCCACGGAAACATATAATCCCCCAACCGGAGAAATCCACTCGCGTCCCCATTGTCCCCGCCCAGCAGATTGCCTAGTTGCAATTACTACTGTTCCTGAAATAGCCCCTTGGTTGAGTAAGTTCCAGAGGGTTTGGTTTGTTGAGGAGACGCTTTCAAAAAAGTGAAGGAAAAATGGTAAATATGTATAGTTACGCCCTGCTTTCAAGGCTGCTTCCAAGTTTTGCAGATTAAATCCCACAGCAGTTAACCCAAATTCCGTTGTTCAAGTTAGCATTGATTGGCTGATGAGTGATTTCTGTTTAGGTTTGGTTGAAGATGCACACTTGGCACTGGCGCAATTGGGAAGGACTGCCTTATCTAACTTGTAGTATTCTGGAACATTGGCATCACGGCTTCTTTACCCAGCAGTTTTGGCCGCGATCGCCACAAGTTATCACAGAAGTATTGCAACCAGAGGCATCAGTCTATCGCTTAAAGCAGGTTCATGGCAATACTGTTCTCACCCCCCAAGAAGTTGAAAGCTTCTTAAGCTCTGTTGGGGAGGATTTAGCTTCGGCAGATGGTTTAATGAGTGAGCAGCCTCTACAGGCAGTTTGGGTAGCTAGTGCAGATTGTACACCCGTGTTGATTGGGGATGTGAAAACTGGACGAGTGGCAGCATTACACGCAGGCTGGCGGGGGACTGCCAAGAAGATTGTTCCCTTAACGATCGCTCGATTACAATCTCAAGGCAGCAAACTCGATGATTTGAGAATTGCGATGGGCCCAGCGATCGCTGGGGAGGTTTATCAAGTCTCTATCGAAGTGGCTGCCGAAATTGGGGCTAGTATTATACCACATGAGGACGAAGAAAAAATTGTAACTGCATTACATGAGCTACCAAATTCACCTTTACTAGAAGACCCCAATCCTGGCAAGGTAAGGTTGGATGTCCGGCGAGTGAATACCTTACAACTGGAAAATATGGGGATTAGTGCGGAACAAATTGCGATCGCACCTTATTGTACTTTCCAAACTCCAGAGCATTTCTTTTCTTACCGTCGGGAGAAAGAGAAAAAAGTTCAATGGTCAGGAATTGTTAGCGGAAAAAGGTAAAACTAGTTTTCAGCTTTAGAGGATGTTTTAAAAGTATTATTGCTAACACTAAAATCTCCCAAATCTAACCTACCTCTCCCTAACTTTTTCCTAAAAGGAAAAGGTTAGGTTTCTGAGGTTTTGGCCTGAATTATTTACAAAAAAGCTTGGCTCAATAACTCACGGTGTATTAATGCCCTATCTACTAAAGATTTTATTTGCTCTGGTGATAAAGGATCACCATTGGCATAATGCTCCATCCAAGTCAGACTAATCAAATTGGGGTCATCTGGTAAACTCGCCAAATCCCACCCTGGCATTTCCAAGTCTTCCATGAGACGATTTACTTTGGGGTCATAACTGAGAGCAAAGCAGCGACAACCTTCAGCCGCAGCCATAATCAAGCTGTGCAGCCGCATCCCAATCGCCATTTCCACGCCGCGAAACACACCTTTTAAAAGTTGCGGATCTTCTAGACATAAAATCTTGCTGACATCTTTCAGGTGTGGTTGAATAGCTTCGGCAATACTTAAATCTTCACTTTTTTGAAATGGCAATAATAAAATAAAAGTCTGCGTAGCTTTTTGAAAATCCACCAAAGCACGAGTCAAGTTTGCCAGACGTGTTTCTGTAAGTTGGGGATGCGATCGCAACGTTACCGCAACTCTCGGCGCAGGTAAATCCCAAAGTCCTGGAACAGGTTTAGACTCCAACGCCCAAACCGGGTCTGGAGCTATGATACAAGGAATTTGCCAATCAGATAATAAAGCAGCACTGGCGCGATCGCGGACACTAACTTTAGTACAATTACCAAAGGTTTGCCGTGCCAACCAACGAGTTTGCGGACGCACTAACGGGCCAATACCCTGCGCCCAAGCAAAAGTTTTCAAACCCATTTTCTGCGCCAATGCCATCAGTCCCCCATAATAAAATGGGCTGATAGTACTGGTAACATCTTGAATGAGACTGCCGCCACCCCAAATCAAGGCATCACTTGAGCGCAAAGCTTGCAGTACAGGTAAGGGAGCCATGCGATCGTAGGTTTCTACATTGTAGCGATCGCGTGTTTCCTCTGGATTACCAGAAAGCACCACAGGCGTTACGTGAGATGGTAACATTTGCAAAAGCGTTGCCAACAAAGCTTCGTCACCACCATTACCTTTACCGTAATACCCAGACAATAACGCCCGCATCTTGACCATTTTAGATTTTGGATTTTAGATTATCAGCTTTTTTAAATAAATATCTGTTGCTATTACTGTATGCACGCCCTATCGATTCCCACCTGGATTATTCATATTTCTAGCGTTATTGAGTGGATTGTCGCCATTTGGTTAATTTGGACTTACGGCGAACTCACTGGTAATCGCAATTGGTGGGGATTATCCCTTGCCATGTTACCAGCTTTAGTTAGCGCCATGTGTGCTTGTACCTGGCATTATTTCGACAACGCCGAATCTCTGGAATGGCTGGTAACGCTTCAAGCTACCATGACCTTAGTTGGTAATTTTACGCTTTGGGCAGCGGCGTTTTTGATTTGGCGTTCTACCAAGTCTACTAACACTATTGAACCAAAACCTATCAAATCAGAGCAATGATTTCTAAAGAAACCCTGTTTGCACTTTCACTGTTTCCCTATTTGGGTTTCTTGTGGTTTATCAGCCGAAGTCCACAAATGCCGCGTTTAGCACTGTATGGATTTTACGGCACTCTTGTCTTTGTTGCCATCACCATCCCGGCAGGAATTTACGCCCAATTGCATTATGGCGAGTCTTTGGCCAATGTAGATTGGTTGCACGGTGGTGCAGAAGTATTTTTGACCCTTTCTAATATCTTGCTTGTGATGGGTTTTGGACAAGGGATAAGGCAATTAAAAATCAAAAATCAAAAATAGGAACCCCAGCTATAGCTAGCGTTTTAATTGCAATGAGGAAAAAGTAAATGGATGTAATTCCAGCAATTGATTTACTCGAAGGTCGCTGTGTGCGACTGTATCAAGGAGATTACGATCGCTCGCAAGTTTTTAGCGAAAATCCTGCTGATGTTGCCAAACAGTGGGTAGATGAAGGTGCTACTAGATTGCATATAGTTGATTTAGATGGTGCCAAAGCAGGTAAAGTAGTAAACTTGGGAGCAATTGAAGCGATCGCTCATGCAGTGTCAGTTCCGATTGAAATTGGTGGAGGATTGCGCGATCGCACCAGTGTGCAACAAGTATTCAATCTAGGCATACAGTGGGCAATTCTCGGCACCATCGCCGTAGAACAACCCCAGCTAGTAAAAGAACTGTGTGAAGAATTTCCCGAACAAATTATTATCGGTATTGATGCCCGTAATGGCCGCGTAGCAACTCGCGGTTGGTTAGAAACCTCAGAAGTTTTAGCAACCCAACTAGCTGTACAAATGCAAGAATTGGGTGCAGCCGCCATCATTTACACAGATATCCACCGGGACGGTACACTTATCGGCCCCAATTTAGAAGCTTTGCGAGAACTTGCAGCAGTAATTTCTATCCCAATAATTGCTTCTGGCGGGGTAAGTTCTGTCACCGATTTGTTGAGTTTGTTGGCATTAGAACCTCAAGGCGTGACTGGCGTGATTGTCGGACGTGCCTTGTATACTGGGGATATTTTACTCAAAGAAGCATTACGAGCGATCGGGCCAGGGCGGATTCAGGATATTCCACCGAATCTAGATTTTTCTACCTTTGCTTGATCTTTTCTGTCTTTGGTGGAACACTTCACACACTGTACTCGGAGTAATGAGTACAGTAGTGGCTCTCTTAAGCAGTCCGGCTATTTGTTTTAGCTAAAGAGTGAACGGTACGGAGGATGAAATGGTTGTAACACTGCAACTGCGCCAGATCGACCTTCAACCAGGGCAGTGCTTGACATTGCACGAGATCAGTTGGGCAGAGTTTGAAGCAATTCTAGAGGAAGTTGGAGAACATCGCGCTGCACGAGTTGCTTACTATCAAGGGCTGTTAGAGATTCGGATGCCTTCACCAGAACATGAAGTTGACAAAGAATTAATCGGCGACATGGTTAAAATTTTACTTGATGAGTTAGGACTTGGCTATCGCAAATGGCAGCAGGTGTAGAACCGGATACCTGTTTTTATATCCAAAATGCTCGCCAAATGATCGGCAAGCGACGGTTAGATTTGTCACTTGATCCACCACCAGATTTAGCAATTGAAATCGATGTTACCTCAAAGACCCAGCTTAGTGCTTACGTGGCGTTGGGTGTACCTGAACTTTGGTGTTACGGAGGCGGTAAGTTGCAAGTATTTGTCTTAAATCAAGCAGAATACATTGAGATGCAAACTAGCCCAACATTTGGGAATTTGCCTGTGATTGAAGGAATATTGCAGTTTTTGCAATTCAGCCTCACAGAAGGATCTAGTACAGCGCGACGAGCATTTAGGCAGTGGGTGCGTGAGGCATTAGCGCAGTTATTGATAAATGTAGATTGGGTAGCCTATTTTGCCCAGCCACCAAGCGATCGCTGACTCATATATTAAGATTTATAATTATCCGGTTTTATCCAGTTAAAAGTTAAGGTTTTTCCCAATGTAACATTATTTACTAACTTTTTCTAGTTAAACTTAAATTTTCTATGATATATTTCTGTAATCAACCATACCCGTGATGTAGATAATAGTGTAGTAGATTTTAAAATTTAGTATTATGTCTAGTCAAGAACAAAATTCCAATCAAGCATTTAAACAAACACAGGCTAGCGCAACAAAGAAGAAGAAACTACAACCTCCCCCAGACATCAAAAAACCAAAAAAAACCGAATAAAAATCGTTATACTTCCTTGTAGAGACTTAATTTAAGTCTCTACAATTCTCATTAATAAAGAAATCAACTTATTTATTTTTTACTTGAGTCTTTGCTTGTTCTAAAGCTATTTCTTTTATTGCTTGGTATGAATTCACATTTGAAGTACCTTCAATAGCTTTAACTGCCAAATCCTGAACTTGTTTCAGAGCAGATTCAAGTTGTTTAGAAAGATTTTGAATCCGCATCTCTTGATTAGTAATAGTTTGTTCTAAAGATTGTAGTCTTTGTTCATAGAAACGCTTTTGACCTTCTACTTCTTTAGAATATAAATCTGATTTTATTTTAGCTTGGTAGTGGGCAATGCCTTTGCCTTCTTCTGTAGCTTTTTTAATGGCTGCTTCTTTATCTTTTGGAAAAGCTTCTACCTTGGCTTTTAATTCTTCAAATTGTTTCTCTCTCTCAGAAATTGCTTTCTCTCTCTCAGCCCACTGCTTTTCTGTTTCTTGTAGTAATTCTTCCAGTTGCTTATATAGCGCTTTCTGCTCTTGTTCGTATTCGTCACTTTGCAGTTGCCGCTGGAGTTCTAAATTATACTTATACTCTGCCGCATCGCGTTGCCGAGTTTTATTCAAGTTTTCATTCCGTTCTTTTATCACCCGTTGCTGTTCCTCTTGTTCTTTACACCAAGTATTCCTTTGCTCTAGTATTTCTTGGAATAACACTTCAGAACGCTGGCTATATTCTTCGTGATAAGCTTTAGTATTATCTTCATAAGCTTGGATAAGAGTATCCAAGATATCATCAGAAATTTCTAAATTGTGCAACTGTGTTAATTGTTGGATTTCTTCTTCTAAAGTTCGCCTGATTTCTTCTAATTTAGAGGCTTTTGTGGTTAGCTGTTCCGATAATTCATTTGCAGCGCTGCCAAAACCTAATTGAGTTTTCACTAAGCTTTCAATTGTATTGTTCATTTTTTGTTGGACACTAGAAAGCTGATTCATAGGTGTTTTTTGTTCTAATTTAGGCTGTTCTTTAGTTCCAGACTGGTTTTCTTGGGCAACTTGTTCGAGTTGCGATTTCAGCGCTGCTTTTTCTTTAGCCAACTCCTCATACGCCTGAAGAATTTCTACTTTAGTATTCTTATCAGTCGGTTTTTTTACCACCACAACAAACCTCCTCTTCAGGAATTAAAAATGATTAAGATGCTACAGACTCACAACTATTTAGGATTAGAACTACCGAAAGCTCTCATAGCTAAGTCTTGTGCTTGTTTTAATGCAGTTTGCAATTGAGCAGATATACCTTCTATTTGCTCAGACTGTTTCTTAATTGTTTCTTCTAGAGATTGAATTTTTAGTTCATAGCTCTGTTTATTAGATTCCCATTCTTTCTCAAATAAATCAGCCTCGATTTTAGCTTTTTGGCTTGTTTCTTTAATTGCTTCTTCCCTTGCTTTCTTAACGGCTTCTTCCAGTTCGTTAGGAAATTTAGTTACCTTTTGTTCATAATCTGCAAAGAGTGGTTGACGTTCAGCGAATATCTTTTCTCGTTCTGCCCAATCTTTCTGTTTCTTTTGAGAATTTTCTTGAATTTCCCTTTGTTGTTGGCGTTTTATCGCTTCGTAGCTGTCTGTATTGAGTTTACGAGTAGTTTCTAACTTATACTGAGATTCTTCTTGTTCTTGCTGGCGATCTTTAGCTAATAAATCGTTATATGCTTGGAGTTTCTCTTCATACTCTGCTTGCTCTTTTTGCCATTCTCTCCGCCTGATTGTGATTTCTCTCTCTAGTGTTTCCCTTTTGCTGATAGTGTCTTGTTCTAGGGTTTTTAATTTTTCTTGGTGTTCTTGACTTAAAATGTCTAGAGTATCCGCTACAACTCTGATTTGTTGAAGCTCTTGTAAGCGTTGAGTTTCAATTTCTATAGCTCGGTTCAATTCATCTAACTTGGAATTTTCCTGAGCTAGTTTTTCAGATAATCCATTGAGAATACTACCAAACTCCAGTTGTAAATCAGCTAAACCTTTGACAATACTATCAACCGTATATGCAGAAGCTGCTTGCAGAATTTCTTGACTTTTTGCCTTTTCTGCTTCCTCTTGTTTGGTTGCTATTTTAGATTCCAGCTTTTTTCTTTGGATAATAATTTGTTGAAATGCTTGCATTAGTTGTTGTTTGCTGTCCTTGACTCCAACTGTAGTCATCTTCCAACTCCCTTCAATAGGCAAATGATTTATTGGGTAGCAAGCCATACCAAGGACTACCCTATGCAGACATCAGAGTAGCCTCTAAATCAACATTTTTAACGCAGTGGAAATACGGAAATCATCACCATAGGACACTTAGGTAGTACGAATTTTCCACATATATGTCCTTATGGTTTTCAGTTATAGTTTTCCCTTTGGTTTTTAGTACTTTTGTACTAAGGTGAATATACCCAACTTAATCTGCTTTTGTCAAGACAACCCTTCATGTAATTGCGTGATTTATGATTTAGGAGGGTGCTGTGGCATATGTTACTTTTTGTAAAGAAAATCTAAAAGAATTAACCCTAGTAGAAGCGCGGTTGCAGTAAGGCGAGATAATAGATTCAATCATCCTAATTGATACAAGCACAGTCCCAGACTTTTGTGATATCAATGTATACCAGTGAATCGACCAAATATTCTGCTAGAACGGACATTGGGCAAACCAGCCGTATTCTAGTAGTAGAAGATGAAGAATTAATCCAGGAAATGCTAGCTGTAGCCCTGGAAGAAGAAGGTTATGGGGTGACAACTGCACCCGATGGGCGGTCTGCTATAGAGTATCTCAAAAGTTTTGAAACCAACTCAGGGGAACTTCCCTTTGATCTGCTCATTCTTGATTTGATGCTGCCTCAAATCAATGGGCTAGATATTTGCCGTTTGCTGCGTCATCAAGGAAACCCAGTACCTATTTTAATGCTCAGTGCTAAGGGTAGTGAAACTGACCGCGTTTTGGGGTTAGAGGTGGGAGCAGATGACTACCTGACCAAACCCTTTAGTATGCGTGAGTTAGTGGCTCGTTGTCGCGCTTTACTCCGCCGCCAACGCTTAAGTAATTTGCCACAACTACCTGTATTAAAATTCAAGGATGTCACCTTGAATCCTCAAGAATGTCGCGTGCTGGTTCGTGGTCAAGAGGTGAGTCTTTCTCCTAAAGAGTTCCGCTTGCTGGAACTCTTTATGAGTTACGCCCGCCGGGTATGGTCGCGGGAACAATTGCTAGATCAGGTTTGGGGGCCAGATTTCGTCGGTGATAGTAAAACCGTAGACGTTCACATTCGATGGTTGCGCGAAAAATTAGAGCAAGACCCCAGTCATCCTGAATATATTGTGACTGTACGAGGTTTTGGCTATAGGTTTGGATAATTAGTTTAGATAGTTGTTAGTTTTTAGTAGTCACAAAGAAACTAACAACTCAAATGCTTTTATTGGGATTTTGTCTGGGTTTAGCGGTAGGCATTGGGTTTTGGGTTTGGCAACAGGTTCAACTTAACCGCTACCTGGGGCGCTTACTCCGACCGTTAACCTCGCATTCTTACAAGATGGGACTGCTGTTGATACCTGGTTTGCGGCAGGAAATAGCGATGGTGAAACAGCAACGGCAAGATTTGCAGCAGTCGTTGCAAACTTACCAAGACCTACTAGATTTTGCACCAGTGGCATATTTGCAGGTGGATGAGGAAAATCAACTGCTGTGGTGCAATCGGCAGGCACAGGAAATTTTGTATCTGCAAAGTTGGCAACCAGAACAGGTGCGCTTGTTGCTAGAGTTGGTCAGGTCTTACGAACTTGACCATTTAATTGAGCAAACTCGTGATCGGCAAAAACCACAGACGGGAGAATGGGTATTTCATCCATCTTGTGATGATGCGGCAGAGATGCCAACACTAAAATCTCTGGCCTTGCGGGCATCTAGCTTGCCTTTGCCCAATGGACAAGTGGGAGTCTTTTTAGAAAATCGTCAACCCCTATTAGATATAAATCAAGTACGCGATCGCTCTTTTTCTGATCTAGCACACGAACTCAGAACGCCCTTGACTTCGATTCGCTTGGTTGCGGAAACTTTACAAACCCGCTTGGAACCACCTTTAAATCGCTGGGTTAATCGCCTAATGCAAGAAGTTGATCGGCTGATTAACTTAGTGCAAAGCTGGCTAGACCTCACCCAAATGGAAGCAAACCCAACCATGCAATTGCAAACCAAAGTTGTAGAATTGCGATCGCTCATTGCATCTGTTTGGGAAACACTAGAACCCTTGGCACAGCGCCAACATCTATCTTTTTCTTATTCTGGCCCAGAAAATCTTTGGATTAAGGCAGATCAAGCTCGTATTTATCAGGTTTTTCTCAACTTGCTAGACAATAGCATTAAGTACAGTCCTCCTTGTACAAGTATTCATGTTGAAGCGAAAATCTTATCAACAAAGGATAATGATGCTGCTTCCCCAATTCTGGAAATAAATCTTATTGATTCTGGAGTCGGGTTTTCTGAGGCAGATTTACCCCACGTTTTTGAGCGATTTTATCGGGGAGATAAGGCGCGAACCCATTCCCCACAAGATAGTAACTCCATAGGGGCGATCGTTGGCAATGGTTTAGGTTTAGCGATCGTTGAGCAAATTCTTCTTGCCCACGGTGGTTCAATCAAAGCTATGAACCATCCAGAAACTGGTGGTGCGTGGATGCAACTCCAATTTTGTGAAGTTATGGCAAACTCCTTAAGCCAAGACTATAGTTAATAATATCTTCACGTTTGAGATCACAAGTGTGAAAGCTGCCCATTACAGTCCCAATCCTCAAAGACCCCAACTTGCACGCGCCATTAGGCGCTTAGAACGGGATGTATTACGCATGGGTGCTTTGGTAGAACAATCATTTCGCCTCAGCCACCAAGCCTTATTCGCTCGTAACTTAACAGCAGCTGAGGAACTTCCCCGCTTAGATAAAAAGATCGATCGCTTTTATAGACAAATCGAATCAGACTGTACGGCGATTATGACGCTGCAAGCGCCTACGGCTCAAGATTTGCGCTGCTTGAGTGCCTTTATGCAACTGGTGCGCGACTTAGAGCGCATTGGCGATTATGCTGAGGATTTAGCTGAGATTGCGATTAAAATTTTTCCTTACGCGCCTCATACGTCTTTGCCAGATATTGAAGCTATGTCCCTTCATGCGCAAGCAATGCTAGCAACTAGCTTGAAGGCTTTGGGAGATTTCGATGAAGCCGGTGGACGCCGTTTAAAGCATTTAGATGATACTGTAGACGATGCCTACGATCGCGTTTATGAGACTTTAGCCCAACAACGTGATGTGCCAGGCGTAGTCGAGCCAATTGTGTTACTAGCACTGGCAATTCGTTGCCTGGAACGCATGGCAGATCACGCCACTAATATCGGTCAAAGGGTAGCATACATTGTTACCGGTCAACGCTCTTAATTGACGGTTTAAATTCAGTCTACAAGCTAAAGCCATTACCTCTACAAACACAAACAAAAGCTGAGGACTCAAGTCACTTAGTACTACTTTGCATAAAACTTTAGGGTGTCTTAGGCGCATATTTCGATATAATTTGTCATGAAAAATATGACATGAGTGTCTAACGCACCATGTTACATAGTGGTGAGTTAGGCTAAAGCCGTAATACATTATTTGTGCCTACTTGCTGACTCTTGTAGCATTCTCACGTGAATGAGGTACATGGGTAGGGACACGCTAATGCCGTACCCTGACTAATATCTGTGCTTATCCGTGGTTAATTATTTTTTCCTGTCCCTTGTTAATGCGGGAACCACTACAAGAAAATACTAAATAATTAAAAATAAGTTAACTAAATATTTTACTAAAAGCTTACCTGTTCTTAAACTTACACAATTAAAGTAACAGAGAAACAACTGGAAAATTCTGGACTATCTTTATGATAGAGAACTCCAATCATAATATTGTTTACATGAGAAAATTTTGAGTTAGTTTCTAGCCCTAGTTGAGCAAAATACACTTCAGATATATAGGTAAATTTTATACAACTTATTAGAGTTTCTTAATCATTTTAAATAGCGAGATTCCCTGATAATTATGTAGTTACAGTTAATGATGTATTCCACAACTCCTACTTCAAACTCTTTTGCCGTGTCAAATAGCTCTGCTTTGGGTGGGCAATTACCCCAGCAGATATTTACCCGTAGGGAAGTAATCCCACTTCAAAATGATGTACTTTGGCGGATTGAGCACGGTGCAGTTCGTACCTTAACATGGAGTGAAAATGGAACATTCATCACTCTCGGTTATTGGGGATTGGGCGATCTGATTGGTCATCCTTTGTCTAGAGTCAAGCCTTACCAGATTGAATGTCTCACAGGCGTGGAAGTAAGCATTGTTCCACCTCATTTGTGGCATCAAGATATTAATGCTTTGTTGTCTCATATTCAACAGGCAGAGGATCTACTAAGTATTGTGCATCGAAAACCAATTTCGCTACGCTTATGGCAATTTTTAGTGTGGTTAAGTAAAAAATTTGGACGTGATGTAGATAAGGGCAAGCTAATTGATTTAAATATTACCCATCAAGATATTGCTGAAGTGTTAAATACCACGCGAGTAACAGTTACCCGAATCCTACAACAGTTTGAGGAAGAAGGAACAGTTTTTCGTCACAAACGCCGGATTATTTTGCGGTTACCAAATAAATTAATTAAAAACTATGCTTCAGCAGGATGTTAACTAACTTGCTTGTAATAATCACAGGATATAAGGTATAATCATCGCTGTGATTGTGTGTGAAATCCGCAAAAGTAAAGTGTTTTAAGCATTTTACTATGACTGGATTATGTAGGTGTGAGTGAGAGTAAAAACATGACAAAACGATTCTGGAATCTTTTTAAGGTTAGTCCGGTTGTTGTAGCTGCTGCATTTTTTGTTGCTAATAGCGCCTTAGCTGCTGAAGTCAACGAAGAAGTAACAAATGTTGCCCAGTTATCTGAAGCTCAGGACTCTAACAACATGAGTCAGGTAACATCAGTTTCACAATTTTCGGATGTGCAGCCCACAGATTGGGCATTCCAAGCTTTACAATCTCTAGTTGAGCGCTACGGCTGTATTGCAGGTTATCCCAACAGTACTTATCGTGGTAACCGTGCTTTGACCCGTTATGAATTTGCCGCAGGTTTGAATGCTTGTTTAGATCGGGTTAATGAACTGATTGCTACAGCCACTGCCGATTTGGTCAGCAAGCAAGACCTAGCTACTTTACAGCGATTACAAGAAGAATTTTCTGCTGAACTAGCAACTCTGCGCGGTCGTGTTGATGCCGTAGAAGCCCGCACTGCTGAGTTAGAAGCTAATCAGTTCTCTACTACCACCAAGCTGGTAGGGGAAGCGATTTTCAACGTGTCTGATGCTTTTGGTGGAAATGATGATGATGATCCTACCAATCTTCCCAACCTAGAGAGCAACACAGTTTTCTCCAACCGCGTTCGTTTGAACTTGTACAGCAGCTTCACTGGTACAGACCGATTGCAAATCCGGTTGAATGCTGGAAATATCGTTTCCAATTCTACTGTAACTGGCACCAATATGACCCGCTTGGGTTTTGATGGAAATAGCGGCAACAGCGTTGAAATCGATAAAGTTAACTACGCTTTCGACTTTGGTAATGCAGCACGTGTAAAAGTTGATGTTACTGGTGCTGAAGTATACGAGAATATCAACAATTTCAACCCTGACTTTGCTAGTTCTGGTAGCGGCGCTATTTCTCGCTATGGACGTTTCAGCCCAATTTACCGACCTGGTTCTGGTGGTGCTGGCTTGACTGTTACCCTCAATCCTAAAGGTGCTATCAGCTTGTCTGCTGCTTATCTATCCAACGATGCTAACAGTCCTACTACCAGTGGTCTCGATCCTGATCTGAATAACGGACTATTCAATGGTGATAGTACTATTTTAGGTCAATTAGCTTTCCAGCCTAGTCAAGCCTTGAACGTTGGTCTGACCTATGCTCGCAGTTACCAAGAAGATCCCAACGTCTTCGGAAGTACAGGTAGTTCCCTAGCCAATGATCCATTTGGAGGTGGTCGTACTGATTCCAATCATTACGGTGTACAGGCTAACTTTAGACCTAGCTCTAAGTTAACTATTGGCGGTTGGGCAGGCTTCAGTAATGTGGAAGCTAGAACTGGTGCTGCTGCCGGACAGAGTGCAGATGTGTTTTACTGGGCTGCTACTCTTGGTCTAAAAGACTTTGGCAGAGAAGGCAGCTTGCTTGGCTTGATCTTTGGACAATCACCGAGAGTAACTAGCAGTGAATTCGCTCCCGGTGGTGTAGAGCAAGAGGATCTAGACACCTCTTATCATGCAGAAGCTCTTTATCGCCTAAAGGTCAGCGATAATATTGCCATTACCCCTGGTTTATTGGTGATTTTCAATCCTGAACACAACGATGCAAACGATACCGTCTATGTCGGTACTCTGCGTACTACTTTCTCCTTCTAAAATTGGTGATGGGAAATAACGCTCAGAATTAGATAAACAAAAGCCCACCTTGAGGTGGGCTTTTGTTTAGATTTTTCAATCTATCGAAACCGACGTAATATCTTTTGGGGGGCGATCGCTACTCCAAGCCCACCACACAGAACCACAGTGACAGTAGTAAAACTCTTGCCATTTGCGACGACGGTTTTCTGTAAGTACAGGCGATCGCCGATTTAGCCAAACTTTCTCAGCTTCTCGGCTACTTGAGTGGCAGTTAGGACAGCAAAATTCATAGGCATGTGTTGCCTTATTCGTCCATTCAGGCGGAAGGGTAGCAAAAGCGTCCATGTGATTATAAGTGTAGTAGCAATGGTTATCCAAAACTTTGAGGTTTTGAATTTAGCGGCAAACGGATACTATAAAATCCCGCCACACTATCAAACTGCTTAAATCAATATTCTTATGGCTTGATTTGAATCTATTCACAAATCGCCATTTACTAATAAAACAACCATTTAGAAAGACTGCCAGAGCATGTCACAAATCAAAGGTTAACACGAATGATAACTAAAATAATTACTATGCACATTATGGCTAATAATTAAATTTATGGAGCCAAATGCTGAAATTCGTCGTTTGTTAGATGTGATGCCTGCTTCTGGTCGGATGACGACAAAAATCGTTAGTAAGCCAGAGCAGGCAAAAGTGATTGACGCGTCCTTTCCCCAACCCTGGAATCAGGCGCGACCGATATATATTAATTTTGATTTGTGGCGTCGCTTGCCAAAACCGCAACGAGATTTGCTGCTGTTGCAGATGGTTAGCTGGTTAACGGGCGTGAAGTGGTTTAAACCCGACATTTATCAAGGTGTGGTGCTGGCGGGGCTGTTAGGCGGATTATTAGAAGCAGCACAGTCAGATGTGGTAGGTGTAGCCGTAGCCGGGGGATTAAGTGCGATCGCTGCTTTTCGGATCTGGCGCACTAATAAATCTCAAGAGTCAGAGCTAAATGCCGATGCAGCAGCAATTCGCGTAGCACAACGGCGTGGTTATTCAGAAGCTGAAGCAGCGCAGCACCTGTTATCTGCAATTGAAGCGGTAGCCAAAATTGAAGGGCGTTCCAGTTTAAATTTTACCGAGTTGATTCGTTGCCAAAACTTACGAGCGATCGCAGGTTTATCACCGGTGGGTATGCCAGAAAGTTATAAGTAGGAATGAGGAATACTTCATTAGTCAGAATAGTTAAAGAATCAGGAGAAAATTTGATAAATGAATAAGTTTTCCCTCAGATTGTGATAGCATCTGTGGCAATATTTTTGATCAAAGAAATTTAATTTTTCAATAACAATGTTAAACAAACAAATCATCAAATATACTTCGATATTCCCTTTTAATTCTCCTTGGTTTATTATTATTCTTTTTTCTGTTCTTGGGTTAATAGGTATTCTCAACCATTCGATGTGGCGAGATGAATTAAATCCCTGGCTTATTGTCAGAGATAGTGAATCTTTGGGGGATTTAATTGCAAATATTCGTTATGAAGGTCATCCTCTTTTATGGTATTTTTCTCTGGGTATTTTGAGAAGAATAGTCGATAATCCTATTATTATGCAAATTTTTCATTTGGCAATTACTGTTGTTTCGGTTACTCTTTTTTGCCTATATAGTCCTTTTAACTATCAACAAAAGTTTCTGTTTTCGTTTGGTTTCTTTCCTTTTTACGAATATCTTTTAATTTCTCGAAACTATGCCTTTAGTATGTTGTTTGTTTTTGCCTTTTGTACTATTTTTTCATCTAGAAAAATAACTTATGCTTATTTGGCAATTTTATTAGGTTTACTAGCAAATAGTAGTGCCTATGGTTTATTGGTATCGTTTTCTTTATCATTGACTTTGCTAGCTGAATTTTGTTTTGATAGTGAACATCGGCAGCAGTATTTTAGTCAAAGCCAAAAATACGACATATTTTTAAGTATTGTAGTTATCATTTTTTCTTTTATTTTATCTATTTGCATTATTACTCCTCCAACAGATAGTTATCTTCATGGTGGGTTAAATAATGGTTGGCTAATACAATTAGATGTTCATCATTTGTTGAGAAGTATAGGTAGAGTATTCGGTAGTTATTTATTAATTATTCCTGCACACACAAGATGGCTGGATTTAATCGTTTGTGCGATAATTGCTCTATTTATTGTAATTTTAACCTTAATTAAATTATCTGAAAAGCCAGTTGCTTTCTTTTTCTATATTATAGGTAATTGTGTCATATTTACATTTACATACTTGAGATTTATAGGTATGCCCCGTCATTATGGACATTTTTATTTAGTTCTAATAGCGGCTTTATGGTTGGGAAGTTATTATCAAAAGTCAATAGTTTTACTCAATAAGTTTTCTGTTCATCCAAATTCAATTACATTTGTTCAAAAATGGCATTATATCGCTTTAATGCTAATTCTTTATGCCCAATTTGGTGGAGGTATTTATAGTTTTTCAAGAGATTTAGTTGTACCATTTTCTGCCAGTCGGGAAACAGTCCAATATATTCAAAAAGCTGGTTTAGATAATGAGTTTATTGTTGCCAGTCGAGATGCAAATATGGCTCCTTTATCGGGTTACCTCAATCGAAAGTTTTACTATCCTGAGCTTCAAAAAATGGGAAGCTTTACTCTATTTAAAAAAGGTCGTCAAGATGTCGAACAAACTGAGATTTTAAGCCAAATTAATTCTCTATTCAAAAATCAAGATGAGCAAAAGAAAATTTTGCTTATTTTAAATAAAAAGCTGAATGCCAACCGAAATGATTTGAAAATTGTTCCGATTAAAGATTTTCAGAGAGGTTGGGTGGATAGTGAACGATATTATCTTTATTGGATAGATGAAGCATAAGGATAATGGGCCACATAATTTTGCAGTTTTCAGGCAGATTGCAGTTAATCTTCGAGGTAAAGAGAAGTACAAAATTTCATTTAGAAATATGGGATAGGCTTTTTTGTACTGGAAAAATCAGTATTTACACTTGAATAAATATATTACTATGAATACTTAATTTATCCAGTGGCAATCGATAGCACAAGATATTTCCTTAAAGCTACAACAAGGAACTAATCCTGCTTTATTAGGCATTTATAGCGCTGTTTTGCCGTTAGAAACTAAAGGCTTGATAATTATACAAGCAAGATGTATCGCCAAAACACACCATAAATAAGGCTTTTACGTCCTTTGACCTAGCTTGCCACCATTGATAACTAGCTGCAATGCGTGAGGCTAATCTACACTGGAATAAGAGAATGTGTGTTTAAATAACTTAGATGTTCGAGACTAAAGAGTTTAGTCATACCTTCTCGGTGTTGGGTTATGAAGTGCTTACCTCGTGTGGTAAAACTTAACTTAAATTCTGTCAGTTACTAACGGAGTTGATAGGAATGGGTAACTTTATTATTTTTGCCTTGATAGTAGTTTACGGAGGCGGCGTTTGGAAGTTTTGGAATGGGTTTGGACGGACTAATTTTAATCCAACTTTGACCAATCGCATTGGTTTATCTTTGCTATGGCCAGCTTTGTTTATTACAAATCAATCCTATCGTCGAAACTTTAGAAAGGCGTTGAAGGGCTAGAGTTTACTATTAAGTTTAAAGTCATCTGAACCTGAAGGTGACATATATTCCAATATAAATCTAACCCACCAACCCCCTTTCTCTAGTAGGGAAAGGGGGTTGTGTTTACTCATCCTAGAAGGAGAGGAATTAGGGGAGGGATAAGTTCGTAGTGTTTACAAATGCAATCGATTAGCGGTTGGAAAGTATTTCAGCTGATAAATTGCGAATTATTTGCCATTGGTCAGCAGATGGATTGCTGCACCTACCGCTGCGCCATCAACAGCATTTCCAAGGGTATCTTTGCTATCGCCAGTAATTACGCCAGTTACTGCGCTAGCGCCTGCACCGACTCCGACATCTTGAACAACGTTCCGGTTACGGCGATTGCGAGTGTTTCTCAGACCATTTGCACCATTGACAGCTGCACCAGTGACACCACCTTTAACAGCATTGTTTAATACACTACCATTTCCCCTAACTGCTCCGGTTACTACATTGGTAACAGCCCCAATACCTGCATCTCTTAATACTTGGTCATCAGCAGCAGCTGGTTTAGCGGGAATTATAGTTACGCCAGCTAAACTTGCAGCCATGAGGCTGGGTAGAAGTGTGCGCTTTAGGATATTATTCATTGTGTTACCTTCTCAAAACATCAAACAATTGGATAAAGCCTAAGTTACTGGAGTCAGAAGAAATCATATTTTTTTATTCGGACAACAGCAACTATTTATTGTTTGAGGACATGTATATGATCGCATTTATAAAGACATAACTGCATCTACTGAAAGCATGAACATAGATTAAGTCCTGAGAAGGCCTTGCTGATTTATTAGGCGATGCTGGATATTACACATTGACAAAATAATCCAAAAGTGAGTCGTTCTAAATTTTAGTATGAAAGTTTTATTTTTTCGTTACTAGTAAGCGATTTCCGATGATAATTTTATTTTTTCGTTACTAGTAAGCGATTTCCGATGATAAATTGTGTACCGTTGACCGTATCTATCTAAAGATAGTTGACAAGATTCTGAAATGAGTGACTTATAATCTGCACTTTTTAGAGTTGGCTGAAATGTGGGTGCTAGGGTGCGATCGGATTTGTATCTGTCGAGTTGAAAATTGTGCTTAAAATAATACACTCAGCTTTTATTTAAATTAAGAAAGTGATTTTACAAAAATAAACTATACTTCATGCATTGCCTACGTTGAAAAAATCATATCAATATGGCATTTTATTTAGGAAACTTATGCAATTTACTGATGATTATCTCTCACATAATACTAAAGAATTGGCGGAATTTTCTCTCAGTAGATGTTGAATTAGGTGACAGAGTTTTTGTAGTCGGGCCTAATGCCTGTGGTAAATCTAACTTTCTTGATGTATTCCGCTTTTTGCGAGATATTGCCAAACCAGGAGGCGGTTTACAGACAGCTGTCAGAGATCGTGGAGGCGTATCCAAGATTCGCTGTCTTTCAGCACGGCAAAATCCAAAGATTGAGATTGAGGTACATCTTTCAGACTACTCTAGTCATGAACCTATATGGAAATATGCTATTGGAATCACACAACAGACTAGAGGTTACCGTCAACCTATTTTGGCTTACGAGCGTGTATGGAAGGAAAATGTTAAGTTAATCGACCGTCCAGATAAAAATGATGAAAAAGACGAGTTAAGACGAACACAGACGCACCTAGAGCAAATCAGTGCCAATGCAGATTTCAGAGAAATTACTAAATTTTTTGAATCTGTTCTATATTTACACCTTGTACCTCAGTTACTCCGTTATCCAGATGCCTTTTCTGGACCAGGCGTTTCCGAAGATCCTTTTGGGCGAAGTTTTCTTGAGCGAATTACCAAGACTCCTGAAAAGACTCGTAAATCGCGTTTAACAAAGATTGAAAATGCTTTACGTACAGCTGTTCCCCAACTGAAACGTCTAACTGATACAAAAGATGAGATGGGTGTTCCACATTTGGAGGCAGTATATGAGCATTGGCGTCCTAAAGCAGGTAAACAAAGAGAGGATCAATTTTCAGATGGGACATTACGCTTGATAGGTTTACTTTGGTCATTATTAGAAACCGACTCACTACTACTTCTTGAAGAACCAGAGTTATCATTGAACGCAGCTATAGTTAAGAAATTGCCCTCATTGATGTATAGAATTCAACGTCAGAAGAAAAGACAAATAATTCTCACTACACATAGCGCTGATTTGCTGGAAGATGAGGGAATTGGGCTTGAAGAGATCCTGCTTTTAACACCAAGTCCAGAAGGAACTAATGTAATTCAGGCATCTTCGCTTGATAATGTGCGCGATCTGCTAGACGGAGGCTTCAACGTAGCTGAAGCTGTCTTGCCATTAACTAAACCATCTGAAATTAATAAATTGGAGCTTCAGTTATAGTGGACTTTATCCCTATTAACCTAGCTGTTGAAGATTCGCTAAGTGAGGCAGTGTTACAGGCAATTTTACTCCAATCTAAACTTCCTTATCAAGTAGGCACATGTTATTGTAAGGGCGGCTTTGGCTACCTTAAAAATAAAATTAAGGGCTTCAATAATGCTGCCAAAGGAACGCCTTACATAGTTTTAACAGACCTTGACACAATGGAGTGTCCATTGAAAGTAATTCAAGAATGGCTACCATCCCCAAAACACCCTAATCTTTTATTCCGTATCGCTGTTAGGGAAGTGGAAGCATGGCTTTTAGCTGATAGTGAAGCTTTTGCCAATTTTCTGGGAGTGCAGCAAACATCAATTCCTCAAGACGTTGATAAAATTAGTGATCCTAAACAAACACTGATTAATATTGCTAGAAAAGCCAAAAAACGTGAATTGCGTGAAGCTATTGTCCCACAACCTAATAGTACTGCAAAGGTAGGCCGAGACTATAACGGACAGTTGATTTACTTTGTTGAAAAGTTCTGGCGAGTGGACGTAGCTAAAAACTATTCTCCAAGTCTGGAACGGGCTGTAAATGCTATAACTGCATTTGAGCCTACATGGTAGAATTATGTGAAAAAAGTCAGTGCAATTACTTCCATAATTACTCATCAATAACGAGCATTTCTCAGGGCGATCGCTTTCTCCTCATAATTTCTAACTCAAGGTTCTATTCTTGCCCAGTTCTCCAAGCTCAGTCCTTCGACTCGCAGCAAGTCAGAATCATTAGAAACCAGAATTAATCCGCGTGCGATCGCTGTAGCCGCAATCAATATATCTTGCTCTTGGATAGTAAACCCCCTGCGTTGTAAGTCACATATATTTCACACGCTAGTTCAATAATCTCTAAATCATCGATTAATAAAATTTTATATATTTGACAAAATTTATTAAAATCAGCTAACTGTCTAGTTACATTGATAGCTAAAAGGCCTCGTTTGACTTCATAGTAAGTATGTAACTAATAAACACATCTTGTTTCAGACGACGGACTTACCGAAACTTATGGTCTACAATTACATTTCTCTTCAAAATATAACTAACAATATTTGAATCTAGTAAATAACTCACCTTATTGATCTTCCTTCTACTGCTGCATCAAAAATAGCTATTTGCTCCGGTGTTAAATCATTTAACGTACCTGAAACTGCCTCTAAAATTAAAATACTATCAATTCTGTCTGTCAAATCATCATCTTTAATTTCCCTCATTTCTTCTGGTGAAAATTGCCCAAATAGTTCAACTAACATGTGGATCATTTCCCGTGGTTTTAACTTTACTTGATATAAACTATTACCTTTAAATAAATTTTCCACAATTGGCGAGATCCGATTGATAAGTTCCTGATGATAGCTAGAAACTTCTTGCATAACTTCCTACCAATATTTAACTAATTACCTCAATTATAAACAATCCTCTTCAGCGCCCCTGTGTGTAAAAAAAAGGCGGGCAAGATGCCCACCTCACAAAATTTTGAGAATATTCTGTTGCTATTAACCCAACAATTGTTTAGCCTTAGCTAACACATTATCAACGCTAAAACCAAATTTCTCTAGACAAATATTGCCTGGAGCCGAAGCACCAAAGCGATCGATACTAACGCAATCGCCTTCAGTACCCACGTATTTGTGCCAACCGAAACTGCTACCAGCTTCTACAGACAAACGCTTGGTAACAGCTTTTGGCAGAACGGACTCTTTATAAGCCGCATCCTGTGCTTCAAAAAGTTCCCATGAAGGTAGCGAGACAACACGGACTTTCTTGCCTTCAGCCGTGAGTTTTTCGGCTGCGGTGACAGCGAGGCTCAATTCTGAACCAGTAGCAATCAAGATAATTTCAGGTGTACCTTGGCTATCCACAACGGTGTATCCACCTTTCGCTACGCCCTCAATTGATGTACCTGCCAAGTTGGGGACGTTTTGACGGGTGAACGCCAACAAAGACGGAGCGTTTTGCTTCGCTTTTTCAATCGCTACTTTATAAGCACCAGAGGTTTCGTTACCGTCTGCGGGACGGAACACGGTTAAATTAGGAATGGCTCGCAAGGAAGCCAGAGTTTCAATGGGTTGGTGTGTCGGGCCATCTTCACCTTGTCCAATGGAGTCGTGAGTCATCACCCAAATCACGCCAGCTTGGGAAAGCGCGGACAAGCGGATGGCAGCACGCATATAATCTGTGAAGATCAAGAAGGTAGCACCGTAGGGAATTAATCCCGAAGTGTGCAGCGCTATACCATTACAGATTGCGCCCATAGCATGTTCCCGCACACCAAAGTGGATGTTGGGGTTTTCGTAGTGCCCTTTTTGGAAGTCGCCCTTGCCCTTGATTTCAGTCAAGTTGGAGTGGGTTAAGTCAGCCGAGCCACCAATTAATTCAGGTAAAACTGCCGCTATTTTGTTGAGGCAAGTTTCTGAGTGTTTGCGGGTGGGCAGTCCTTTGTCTTCGGGGGTGTAGGTGGGTAGTACCTTATCCCAACCGTCGGGTAGTTTGCCGCTAATGTAGCGTTCAAATTCAGCTGCTTCTTGGGGATACTTAGCTTTGTAGTCGGCAAATGTTTTGTTCCAGTCGCCTTCGTAGCCTGCACCGCGTTCCACTGCTTTGCGTGCATGGTTGAGAGCGTCTTGTGGAACTTCAAAAGGCTCGTATTCCCAACCCAAATTTTTCCGAGTCAATGCTATTTCGTCTCCACCCAAAGCCGCGCCGTGAACGCCAGCAGTGTTTGCTTTATTGGGAGAACCATAACCGATGATGGTTGTCACCTTAATCATTGATGGTTTATCGGTGACAGATTTAGCTTCTTCAATTGCTTTGGCGATCGCTTCTAAATCGGTATTCCCGTTCTCAACGTGCAAAACGTGCCAACCGTAAGCTTCAAAGCGCTTGGAAACATCTTCGGTGAATGCCACATCTGTGGAACCGTCGATGGAGATGTGGTTGTCGTCGTACAGAGCGATGAGTTTGCCTAATCCCAAGTGTCCTGCAAAAGAACAAGCTTCACCGGAAATCCCTTCCATGTTGCAACCGTCACCTAAAATTACGTAGGTGTAATGGTCAACAATCTTGGTATCGGGTTTGTTATATTTTGCGGCAAGGTGCGCTTCGGCGATCGCCAAACCGACTCCATTGGCAATTCCTTGACCCAAGGGGCCAGTTGTGACTTCCACACCTGGGGTCATGAAGTTTTCGGGGTGTCCAGGGGTTTTGGATTCCCATTGACGGAATTGCTTGATATCTTCGATAGTGACGCTATCGTAGCCTGCCAGGTAGAGTAGGGCGTACTGCAACATCGAGCCATGACCGGCAGATAAGACAAAGCGATCGCGATTAAACCATTTGGGATTTTTGGGATTAAACTTCAAAAAGCGATCCCAAAGGACAAAAGCCATCGGAGCCGCGCCCATTGGCAGTCCTGGGTGTCCCGATTTTGCCTTTTCTACGGCATCAACAGCCAAGAAGCGGATCGAGTTAATACAAAGTTCTTCGAGGGATTGGGTTGCAACAGCCATAATCTCTTGTTTTTAACGACGGGTTAGCACTCTTCGTAGCTTCTTTTGCTGGGGTTATTTTAGATTCCCCCACAGTATCCTCATCATCCCATTCCCGCTTGTCGATGGACAAGCGGGATCTCCTGAGTTTCTGGTGATAAATCAAGCTGATAATTGGGTCATGCTGAACGCTTACTTTATATCGGAATGATATTTCTGATACTTTTAGCACAGTCATCTCAGGAGAGCCGACCAGCAATAAAATGGGAAATTTTTAGACGTATTTCTTAAAGGCCAGTGTGACATTGTGACCGCCAAACCCAAAAGAATTGGATATTGCCACCTCGACTTTTTGAGCGCGGCTAAAGTTAGGCACGTAATCTAAGTCACACTCTTGATCGGGATTTTCCAGATTGATTGTCGGTGGAATTTGGTCATTAGCGATCGCCAGTACTGTTGCGACTGCTTCAATACCTCCAGAACCGCCCAACAAATGACCTGTCATCGATTTGGTGGAGCTAATTGCCACCTTATAGGCATGTTCTCCCAAGGCTTTTTTGATTGCTGAGGTTTCAGTTGAATCATTAGCTGGGGTACTAGTGCCGTGGGCATTAATATAGCTAATCTGTTCGGGAGTTATGCCGGCATCTTTGAGGGCTAGTTCTATCGCTCTAGCAGCTCCGAGTCCACCGGGGACGGGGGAAGTGATATGGTAAGCGTCACAGGTCATACCATAGCCGATCATTTCGGCATAAATGTGAGCGCCGCGACTGAGGGCGTGTTGGAGTTCTTCGAGAATTAAAATTCCTGAACCTTCACCCAAGACAAATCCATCGCGATCGCGGTCAAAGGGACGGCAAGCATGAGCTGGGTCGTCATTGCGAAAAGAGAGGGCTTTGCAGGCGGCAAACCCAGCCATCGATAATGGTGTTACAGCTGCCTCTGTTCCGCCACAAATCATCGCCTGGGCATATCCCCCTTGAATTAAGCGAAAAGCATCGCCTACAGCGTTGGAGCCAGCGGCGCAGGCAGTTACAGGGCAGGAATTTGGCCCTTTAGCACCCGTGTGAATTGCCGTTAATCCTGCTGCCATATTGGCAATCATCATCGGTATCATGAATGGACTACAGCGATCGGGTCCACGGTTGAGGTAGATAGTTTGCTGGTCTTCTAATACCTTAATGCCGCCAACGCCAGAACCGATCATGACACCTACCTGTTCTGCATTCAGGTCATTAATAACTAATTCCGCGTTAGATATAGCCTGTTTTGCTGCCGCAACCCCAAATTGGGCAAATCGATCCATGCGCTTGGCCTCTTTGCGCTCCAAGTAATCGTGTGGATCGAAGTTTTTTACCTCACCAGCAATGCGGCAATCATGGCGAGACGCATCAAAAAATGTGATGTAGTCAATGCCATTACGTCCACTCAATAATCCATCCCAATATTCTGTTGCTGTGTTACCTATAGGTGTAATCGCGCCAACACCAGTTACAACAACGCGTTTACGTGTATGATCTGTCATGATTCAGTTAAAGGTGGCGAAAAAGCAGCAGGCATTAAATATTGCTGAGTTTCGAGTCCTGAGTTCTGAGTTTTGGAAGCACCCAAAGATCGAGAAAACTCCGAACTTTTGCCTCCTAAAACTCTAACTCCTAAACTTTTAACTGTTCAGCACTCAGTGAAAAGTCAAAGCAGCGGTTTTTGCCGTAGATGCCCAAAGGGGGCATGGCATTGCCATCTAAACTTTGGTGACTCAAAACTTTTTTTAAGCTGATGCGGTAACTTTGTTATTGATGTAATCTACTGCGTCTTGAACCGATACAATCTGCTCGGCAGCTTCGTCGGGAATTTCGATATCAAATTCTTCTTCCAAAGCCATCACCAGTTCAACGGTATCCAAGGAATCTGCTCCTAAATCTTCCATAAATTTGGATTGTGGAGTGATTTTGGTATCGTCTTCAACGCTCAGTTGTTCGGTGACGATTTTCTTGACCTTATCAAAAAGTTCCGTTTGGCTCATAAATAATAAAAGTCCTTAACCAGTTGCTAGGTTCTGCTCTTTATGGGAGACATTGTTTTGAGCATATACATCTTATCGTCAAGCGCGATCACCCGTATACTACCAAGGGGTTTTCTGTTAGAAAACCCCTGCCGTTCCTCAAAAGAATGGAGTAAATCTTCTTAGAATTGGGTAGGAGAGCGGGCTACGCCATCGTCGATACCGTGTAAATGCTTCGGTTGTCTAATTATTGCTAAATTTTTTTACAATGTCTCGATCAGTATTTAAAGCCTTGCTAGCAATAAGAATATGTAGATGCTGCGGCTTTGAACCTAGACGGTTAAAGGGTCGCTGAACGTCAAACATCAGAACTTTGGTGCTAACAAGGAATGATAAAACAGTTATTGTTTAGAGCGATCGCTCTAACCCAAACATACCTCTATGCTATCTCAGACACTTAAATACGCTTACTTCCCTGGTTGTGTTGCCCAAGGGGCCTGTCGGGAACTTTACCAGTCAACTCAAGCGCTTACTCAAGCACTGGGTATCGAACTGGTTGAACTTAAAAAAGCTGCTTGCTGCGGTTCTGGCACATTTAAAGAAGATTCTCAACTGCTGGAAGATACAGTCAACGCCAGAAATATTGCCCTAGCAGAAGAATTAAATCTGCCCTTACTTACCCATTGCAGCACTTGTCAAGGTGTTATCGGTCATGTCAATGAACACCTGAAAGAATGCCAAACAACTGACCCTGCTTACATTGAACAGGTTAATGGCTTGCTGGATAAAGAAGGCTGTTCGCCTTATCGCGGCAGTACCGACGTTAAACATCTTCTCTACGCCTTGGTAACAGATTACGGTTTAGAGGAAATTACCAAACGTGTCACCCGGAAGTTAACTGGATTAAAATGCGCGGCTTTTTATGGCTGTTATCTTCTCCGTGCCCAAAAATATATGCCCTATGATGACCCCTTCCAACCGGAAGCGATGGAAAATATGTTTCGGGCGGTGGGTGCAACACCAATTTATTACCGAGGTCGGACGCAATGTTGTGGTTGGCCCCTTGCTAGTTATGCCACTACCCAATCTTTCAAAATGGCGGGGATGCATATTCAGGATGCCTTAACATCTGGTGCTGACTGTATAGTTACACCTTGTCCTTTGTGCCACTTAAATTTAGATTCGCGTCAGCCAGACGTAGAAAAGGTTATTGAACAGAAGCTAGGTTTACCAGTGTTGCATTTACCCCAGTTGATTGCTTTGGCACTTGGGGTTAGTCCAAAAGAACTGGGTTTAGAACGCCACGTTGTTTCTACCAAGCCAGTGTTGGAGAAATTAGGCTTTTAGTTTGTAGAGTACAAGGTAGGTGCACAACAATGTACAGTGTTGTCAACTTAAGCTCAAGCGCTTGTCCCATATACGCTTTACCCCTCCCCTTGGTAAGGCTACGGTGTACACACAAGTGATCGAATCACTACCAGTCCTCAAATTACCCCACCCTAACCCTCCCCGTATGTATTGGGGAGGGAACTAGATTTTCCAATCTCCCACCTTTCCAAGGGGGATAATTCTACTTGTGTGTACACCGTAGTTGTAAAGGGGAGGGGCGGTTTTGGCTTTAGACAAAACCGGGGTGGGGTGACGCGGTGAGTAATGGTGGTAAGGGAATGAACTCAATATCACGTCTTGACAAGCGTTTCACGTTAAGTTGACACCGATGAACAATGTACAGCCCAAAGCCTTTGTCACAGTAACAAGTAAAAGTTTTGACTGCTGTAATTACTGAAGCACTCCGTCAAGCCCAACTAGCTTTAGTGAACTACTCAGACTTGCCTCCGGCTGAAGTCTGAGCTTCTGTAATCACGGGGGAGTGCCTAAACTTGATTTTCCTGCTCACAAGTATGCAGAATGAAACGGGTAATATACCTGCCCCACAAAGATAAATAAGAGTTTTAGAGAGTTTTTGCGTAAGTCCTCTTTTAGTTTAATCATTGCTATTTTTGGATTTACGTTGCAATTGTTTTAGCGATTGATACATATCTGGCAGGCGACTATAAACAGCACATACCTTGAGATATAGCTTGTAAGGAATTGCTGGAGTTCCTGAGACAATTTCTCCTGGTGCAACATCGCTGTGAATTCCAGTTTGAGCAGATGCGATCGCCCCATCTCCGATTTTCACTTGATTGGCTATTCCTGTTTGTCCAGCTAAAATAACGCGATTTCCCAGTTTCACGCCTCCCGCCATGCCAGCCTGACCTGCGATCGCACAGCCAGAACCGATTTGGCTACCATGACCTATTTGCACTAAGTTATCAATTACTGTATTACGACCTACCCGTGTTTCTCCGACAGATGGGCGGTCAATAGCAGTGTTACAGCCAACTTCCACGCCATCTTCTAAGACGGTATAGCCAGATTGTTCCATTTTTAACCAACCGGTACGGGTAGGAACATAGCCAAAGCCTTCTGAACCGATGACAGCACCACTGTGAATCACACAATCTGCACCGATGTGGGTGCGTTCGTGAATGGTACAGTTGGCATGTAAGGTGGTGCGATCGCCTATTTTGGCATCTGGATAAATCACCACATTGGGATGAATAATTGCGCCATCGCCAATTTCCACCCCTTGCTGAATCACAGCATGGGGGCCAATGTAAACATCATTACCAACTTTTGCCGTAGAGTGAATCACAGCGGTGGGATGAATTTCTGGGATGGGGCGATATGGTTGGTAAAATAGTGCGATCGCTTTGGCAAACAACAGTCGCGGATCTGAGGTTGCTATCCAGACAATACCCCTCTCTTGTGCAACCACCTGTAATTTTTCATCTTGGGGCAAAATTAAAGCACTAGCATTGGTCTTACCAACAAAAGACCCAAATTTTGGCCCTTCTACGTAGCTGAGAGTCCCGATGGTAGCTTCATCAATGGCTGCTACACCTGTAATTTCTGGGTCATGTTCTGGATTACTAGTCAGGCTATGATTGGTGACCGCATCACCAAATTGGCGGACGATTTCGCTGAATTTCATTGTTGGGTGGGTTCAAAATTGATCTACAATGGCAAGACAATTTTCCCTCTTTATGCTCCATTAAGGTTCAGTTAGCGTCAAAAACCATATTTGGGTTGAAGAACAAAACCGTATTGCTTTATGCTCGACTACAGTAATTTTATAGAAGTGTCAAAGTAATTCGTAATAACACTTGCGGAATCATTACGAATTAAGAATTACGAATTACGAATTACAAATTACTTCCCATTGCTAAACCTGCCAAATACCCAGTTGTCCAAGCACTTTGAAAGTTAAACCCACCGGTGACACCATCAATATCTAAGATTTCTCCGGCAAAATAAAGACCAGGAACTAACCTACTTTCCATCGTCTTGAAGTTAACTTCTTTGAGGTTGACACCGCCACAGGTAACAAATTCTTCTTTAAAGGCTCCTTTACCATTGATTAAGTATTGTCCCTGAGTAAGTTCTTGCACTAGTTGATTTAACGTTTTACTCGATATTTCTGCCCAACGATTTTCTGTGGTGATGCCTGCACGGGCAATGATATATTGCCAGAGACGATGGGGTAGATCAATACCACGATGCAATGCGATCGCTTTCTTTCCCCATTCATCTTTAACTGCTAAAATCTGTTGTCGCACTTGTTCTTGTGGCAATTGGGGCAACCAATTAATCAATAATGTGGCTTGATAGCGGCTTTCATGCAGAACTCTCGCACCCCAAGCTGAAAGCTTCAAAACAGCCGGACCACTTAAACCCCAGTGAGTAATTAGTAATGGCCCAGTTTGTTGTAATTGAGATTTTCCGCCCCCAGATAACCGCAATTGAGCAGGGTTAACGCTAACTCCAGCTAAATCCCTCAGCTTTTGATCGACAATGTTGAAGGTAAATAACGAGGGTACTGGCGGTTCAATTTTATGACCTAAATCTCGGACAATTTTATAACCTACAGGGCTGCTGCCGGTCGCAAGAAGTAGGCGATCGCATTTAATTGGTTCTCCCGACTTCAGAAGAATATCAAAACCCCCATCTGCTGCGGTTCTCACGGAAGTTACATGTGTACCGATACGGAGTTTTACTCCAGATGTCGCCACCGCTTTAATCAGACATTCCACAATGGTTTCTGAAGTATTGGTGACAGGAAACATCCGACCATCGGCTTCCGTTTTTAGATAGACTCCACCAGCAGCAAACCAGCTTACTGTATCTTGAGGCCCAAACCTAGTCAAAGCACCCCGCAAAGCTTTTGCGCCTCTGGGGTAATTTTGCACTAACTCCTCCGGATCAAAGCAAGCGTGGGTAACGTTGCAGCGTCCGCCACCAGAAATTAGCACTTTCGCTAGGGGTTGGCGACTGGCTTCGAGTAAAGTAACTTCGGCATCAGGATTGGCTTTAGCACAAGCGATCGCGCCAAAAAATCCTGCTGCCCCACCCCCAATAACTACAATTCGTAACGGTAGCAAGTTCTAAAATTTCTCAATAGCACGTACTTTACTAGGCTAGCCGTTATCTTCACTATTCAACTAGTTCAAATTGATCTTTTGTGGCACCGCAAACCGGACATGCCCAATCATCTGGTATATCTTCAAAGGCTGTTCCCGGCGCTATATCGCTATCTGGATCGCCTAATTCTGGGTCATATTCATAACCGCAAACGGTACATATATACTTTGCCATGTTCTTTTTCCTAATATATTTATCAAAGACTAATGACCAATGACTACTTCATAAATAAGATTACAAACGCCACCAAGTCCTTTGGGCATAACTGATAATCCCGATCGCGATCGCCCCTAGTAGCAGTAGCCAAATAATTCCACCTGGAATAAAAGTGAGAATACCAAAGCCTCTTAGTACCCAGACGGCGACGCTAACGCCGAGAAGGATACCAAAAATCTGGATTAATCTACGATTTAAAGAAGATTGACTCACCTACTTTTCCTCTCAACTCAACAGACATTACACTATGATATTGACAATAAAATATGAATTTACGATGAAGTTGCAGTTTCAACAGAAATAACACGTAAAAATAGGGATATCTTAGCTAGCGAAAGTCCATTAAGGCGGACATTAACCTTTGGAAAGCCTCGTTGTGTCTACCTTTGTGTAGCCACAACATCTAGTCCAGACAAGTTACTTTATTAGCTTTTAGGAGCGATCGCAACTTGATATAAAATCGTGTTTGTGCCATTCTAGCTGTTAATAACTAAGTTTTTCATCTATAAATACCCCTACTATCAAGCCTACTTAAGTATTGATTGTGATTATAAATACGTTTTTTCCAGTAAAGTGACTAAAATAATTACCAAAAAATCACTGTTTCCGGAAAAGAGAGGCATTACACTGGAACTAAAATTTAGTGGGTTGGATCTAAATCAAGTTTTATGGCTTGTAGTTTCAACTCTATTTAGGTGGATGAGTTGAGGAGTAACTAAAATCATTATGTCTGCGTCTCATATCTCAGACTCAATTATTGCAGGTTCAGATATGGCTTGGAGTCAAGACAAGCAAATGTTGCTGGTACAAGGTGAAATTTTGGTAGAAACGCGATCGCACAAAACCTGGGGTGGCGCTGTGACAGCGTGGATGTATTTGCCGATGGTGCGATCGCAAGTTTGGCAGCAATTAACTGATTATCCCCGCTGGGTACAGTATTTTCCAGATATCACTAAAAGCGAAATATCACACAAAGGTGAAGTCAAACGCCTGTATCAAGCAGCCCAAAAAGCCTTTTTCTTTTTCACAGCTCAAGTTGAAATTTACCTCAGCGTTGTAGAAGTGCTGGGGCAACAAATCCAATTTCGCATGGAAAAAGGGACTTTTGAGGATTTTAACGCTAATTTAGAACTAAAAGATTGCGGTAACGGCACAATGCTTGCTTATACTGTGCAAGCTACACCTCTGATTCCAATTCCATCAATTTTCATTCAACAAGCAATGAACTTAGAGTTGCCTGCAAATATGCGTAAAATGCGACAAGTACTTTGTAAGGGACAAAATAATTCGTAATTCGTAATTCGTAATTCGTAATGACGCTCGCGGACTCGCTACCGTTACGCTAACGTAATTCGTAATTCGTGAGGCAGTTCCTTGTTGGGGAACCATGAAAAAGGAACTGCCTATTTTTCCACATTGGTGGAGTAGGTTCATATGTCCAATAATAAAAAAGAAATATTTCGCAAAAAAACGCAAAGACGCAAAGTTAAACTTTGCGTCTTTGTGTAAGATAATCCTGAATTAGCTGGTAAATACCTCAGCAGGTAAGCGACTAAAAGAAAGACGCTCATTTTGCACATCTACAAAGATGGTGTTGCCATCGGTGAATTCACCGCGCAAGATGGCTTTGGCAATTTGAGTTTCTAATTCTCTCTGAATCGCCCGCTTCAGTGGACGTGCCCCATATACTGGGTCATACCCTACTTCTGCTAAAAAGTCAAGTGCAGCATCTGAGAGCTTGAGGGATATTTTGCGATCGCTCAATCTTTGCCGCAATCTTTCCACTTGCAATAGCACAATTTGCCGCAATTCCTTCTTATCTAAACCGTGGAAGATGATGATTTCGTCAATCCGGTTCAGGAATTCTGGACGGAAACTATTTCGCATCGCTTCCATTACCCGACGGCGCATTTCGTCGTAGTGGGCGTTATCTCCGGCGACATCAAGAATGTACTGCGAACCGATGTTGCTGGTCATGATGATAATAGCGTTCTTGAAGTCCACTTTATGACCTTGGGCATCAGTGACACGACCATCATCAAGAATTTGCAAAAAGATATTGAAGACATCGGGGTGTGCTTTCTCGATTTCGTCGAAGAGAATCACTGAGTAAGGACGGCGACGAATGGCTTCTGTAAGTTGTCCGCCTTCTTCGTAACCCACGTATCCTGGAGGCGCACCGATTAAGCGGGAGACGGCGTGTTTCTCCATGTATTCCGACATATCGATTCGCACTAGCGCATCTTCGCTATCGAACATATACGCCGCCAGCGCTTTCGCTAACTCAGTTTTACCCACACCTGTAGGCCCAAGGAAAATAAAGCTAGCGATGGGACGATTAGGATCAGCCAATCCAGCCCGCGATCGCTGAATTGCATCCGCTACAGCTGTGACTGCTTCTTCTTGTCCAATCACACGGTGGTGTAGTTCATCTTCTAAATGCAGCAGCTTCTCTTTCTCTGATTCCACCAACTTGCTGATAGGAATCCCTGTCCATTTAGAAATAATTTCGGCAATATCAGCTTCTGTGACTTCTTCCCGTAATAGTGATTTACCACTTCGTTGAGCACTTGCCAATTCAGCTTCTACTGCTTCCAATTGACGGTGCAAACTCGTTAAATTGCCGTATTTCAACTCCGCAGCCCGGTTCAGGTCGTAATCCCGTTCTGCTTGCTGAATCTCTAAGTTGACCCTTTCAATCTCTTTTTTCACAGACTGAATTTTGTCAATGATATCTTTTTCAGACTGCCATTGAGTATTCAGGGTTCTTTGTTCTTCTTTGAAATCGGCAATTTCTTTTTCCAATCTTTCTAGGCGTTCACGAGAAGCTGCATCGCTTTCTTTTTGCAGCGATAGCTTCTCCATTTCCAATTGCAGAATTTTGCGATCAATTTCGTCGAGTTCTTCAGGTTTGGAGGTTATCTCCATTTTTAATCTCGCGGCGGCTTCATCTACCAAGTCAATGGCTTTATCAGGGAGGAAGCGATCGCTAATATAACGACTCGACAATACTGCGGCTGCAACTAAAGCACTATCAGAAATCTTCACCCCGTGGTGGTTTTCATAACGTTCTCTCAACCCGCGCAAAATCGAAATACTATCTTCTACACTGGGCTGATCGACATAAACTTGTTGGAAACGTCTTTCTAGTGCTGCATCTTTTTCGATATGTTTGCGGTATTCATCCAAAGTTGTCGCCCCAATACAGCGCAATTCGCCCCGCGCCAACATTGGTTTTAATAAGTTACCAGCATCCATTGCGCCTTGAGTTGCACCAGCGCCGACAACGGTGTGAATTTCATCAATAAATAAAACAATATTGCCGCCAGATTCAGTAACTTCTTTTAATACTGCTTTCAGGCGTTCTTCAAATTCACCCCGAAATTTTGCCCCCGCAATCAAAGCACCCATATCTAAAGAGATTAACTTGCGGTCTTTGAGGGATTGGGGTACGTCACCTGCGATAATGCGCTGTGCTAGTCCTTCAGCGATCGCAGTTTTACCAACACCCGGTTCACCAATTAGCACAGGGTTATTCTTGGTGCGGCGAGAGAGAATTTGCACAGTGCGACGAATCTCATCATCTCGCCCAATCACTGGATCGAGTTGACCTTTACGTGCGGCTTCTGTAAGGTCACGCCCGTATTTTTCCAGTGCTTCGTATTTGCCTTCTGGATTTTGATCGGTCACTTTTTGGCTCCCCCGAACTTGTTTAATAATATCTTTTAGCTTGCCTTCGTTTAAACCGAATTCTTGGAATAAAGCTTTGCCAAAGCGGTCATCTTTAGCGTAAGCCAGCAATAAGTGTTCAATTGAAATATATTCGTCTTGAAACTCTTTACGATATCCGTCTGCCCGATCTAGAAGTGTATCCAAGCTGCGTCCTAAGTAGACAGAACTGCTAGTACCAGATACTTTCGGCTGACGTTGAAAAAATTGTTCAGTGCGATCGCGCAGTTTTTGGAGGTTAACACCCGCCTTAGTGAGAATCCCAGTTGCTAGACCATCTTGTTCTAGCAGCGCCTTCATCAGGTGTTCACTTTCAATTTGCTGTTGTTGATATTGTTTAACAATATCTGGGGTATGGGCGATCGCTTCCCAGGCTTTTTCTGTAAATTGGTTAGGATTAGTAGGTTGCATAGGCTTTTTCAGGAACGTAGAGGTGCAGTAGCTTGTCGCAGGCTACCACCAGAACACCAAGTAAAGAAAATTTCTGCTTTCAATAGATATATAGATATTGTATGAAGACAGGAGCGATCGCCTAGATCGGTGTTCACATCTTGTGAAAGTGGTATTTTCCCCTAGTCCGCATCTTTCTATCCACGCATCCTCTGATCTTCCTGCCCCCACACAGAGTTACCATGATCCCAGGTCGCCTAGTGGATGCTGAAAATGATTGACCCCTACGACTTTGAAGATGATAACTTTGACTTTGAGGATGAAGATTTTTTTAAAATAAAACCCATCAGCCAAATGACTGAAGGGGAAAAACTACAGCGCTTTAAGCGGTTCTTCGACAGCAGCAGCCGTGCTATGTTGCAAGACTGTCTATTTCGTATCGTCAATTATGAAGATGGTACGGGCACGTTAGAAATTCTTTGCCCTAATGAAGTCGTAAGACAACGCCTTTCCAAAAAAAAGCGCAAAATTACCAACAACATCAACACCTGCTGGAGCCATATCAGATGGTTTTCGCTATGTGTCCAGCAAGATAATGAGTTGCATTGCCAAAAGTTTACCCGTAACGGCGATTTGGTTACATCCTAGTTGGGGATTGGGGATTGGGACTGGGGATAAAGAAAGTGTTTTCCCAATGACAAATAACAAATGACTAATAACAAATGGCTAAAAAACAAAAATTTCCTTACCTAGTTGGTTCTAAGTGGACAGCACAGCGAAAAGTTGATGGCTGGCGGCACTTTCAAGTTGTTAACCGGAAAAATCAGGCTAAGTGGGTTTACGCCGAAATGGTTTCTGCTTGTGATCCTAAAGTCCGTTTTTGGATAAATGCCAAATTATTACAAGATAGCTCCCAGTGGCAAGCTGGCTGGCAAACATTACAGGAAATCCAGGAAATTGAAACTGAAGTGTCCTGATTTGCCTGGTTATTAGTTGGCTGCCGCCAGTGAAGGAGGCGGCAGCCGAAAGATTTTAATCATATTAGACAATATCTGGTAATTTAATATTTTTTTACAAAATCAGACTAACTTACTCTCAAGCAGCAATTAAACGGTCTTAGCTATCAACTAAAAACTGGCAACTTATCTGCGATACGTTCGGTGAGCTACGCTAACGCAAATTCCATTAGTATTTCCAGCATAAGGCTGCGTATAACTCTCTTTACCCTTAAACCTGCGCCCCAATGCCTTGAAAATACGTTGTCCGAACATCAGCTAATTCTATGAAAAGCATTAAGAAAAGCATATTTCAGCTTTTTGTATTTTGTAACTCTTTTTATAAAAATAAGTAATAAAAACTTTTTATTCGCTATTTTTAGAGCTATTAAGGTCTTTAAGGTTCATAAAAAGCTAAATAGATATAATTGAGATTTAATTCATCGGATAAGACAGTTTTACAAATTAAGAGCCACTTTCTTTTCTATGTAATTTGCCCAATAATGAAATTCACAGACCTCACGCATCGCCATCTCAGGACAGGTGAAGGCAAATGTTTGAGCCACAAGTTTGACAAGAAGCTATAAGAGGCAAATAAAAGTGAAACTAGCAGTCTACGGAAAAGGTGGTATCGGTAAATCCACAACTAGCTGTAACATATCAGTCGCCCTAGCTAAACGTGGCAAGAAAGTGCTGCAAATTGGTTGCGACCCCAAACATGACAGTACCTTTACCCTGACTGGGTTTTTGATTCCGACAATTATCGACACCCTCCAAGAGAAGGATTATCACTACGAAGATGTCTGGCCGGAGGATGTGATTTATAAAGGCTACGGCGGTGTGGATTGCGTAGAAGCTGGTGGCCCACCTGCGGGTGCTGGATGTGGCGGTTACGTGGTCGGCGAAACCGTAAAATTACTTAAAGAACTCAACGCCTTTGATGAGTACGATGTAATTCTTTTTGACGTTCTGGGTGACGTAGTTTGTGGTGGTTTTGCAGCACCACTCAACTATGCAGATTACTGCTTGATTGTTACAGACAACGGCTTTGATGCTTTGTTTGCGGCTAATCGGATCGCTGCTTCAGTCCGCGAAAAAGCCCGAACTCACCCACTGCGTCTAGCTGGGTTAATTGGCAACCGCACCTCCAAGCGCGACTTGATTGAAAAATATATAGAAGCTGTGCCAATGCCAGTTTTGGAAGTTTTACCTTTAATTGAAGATATCCGTGTTTCCCGTGTGAAAGGGAAAACTTTGTTTGAGATGGCAGAGCAAGATCCTTCCCTAGACTACGTTTGCGACTACTATCTCAACATCGCCGACCAAATTCTAGCGCGTCCTGAAGGTGTTGTACCGAATGACACACCAGATCGGGAGTTGTTCTCTTTGTTATCCGATTTTTATCTAAATCCGGGTAAACCCCAGGTTCCTAATTCAGAAGAGGAACTAGACTTGATGATTGTATAAATCACCAAGTTCTCAGGATGGGGGACAATAACATGGCATTCTTTCATAGCTTTACAGATTCAATAAAGCAAAAGTGGTTGCAATTTTTCCAGAACAATCGGGACTGGATTACCCTGCACATGCAAGTGGAATCAGTGTACACCCCTGATGGTGGGAAGCGACCACCTTCTTACCTCATCCTGGGAGTTCTTAACGCCCTAGAACCAAAGCTAGCGCAGTTAATGTTGCCCTTTGCCAAACTTAATCCTGATGCCGATACCCTGATTGAGGTGCTGGATTTGCATTTTGACCCAGATTTAGCTCTCGGTAATCGCTTCGTCGCCAACCCAGATGTAGAGAGATACGTAGAAGAAGCAGCAGCTGTTATTGACGAAAAGCCTGAAGATGAAACATTGACACATTCTCATACAAATGGCTTTGCGGCAGTGGCGGTAGTTCAAGAGTTCACAATGGTGGATTCTGATGATGAAAGCCTGGGGATCAGCGAGTTGGAGGAAACCGAAAATGGCTTTGGAGATATTTCCTTATCCAACGGACACAACTCAAAAGATGAATCTCTCCAAATCTCTAGTTTAGAAGCAGATGAGTTTGGGGAAATTGCCTTCGATTCAACAGCTGCAATGGAAGTAAAGCTGGATGAAGACGAGGAGCTTGAAGATAGTGTACTAGATGAGAATGCGTTTAAAGACGTGTTATCAGATGTCTGGGGTGATGAAACAGCTTTGCAAAAGGCTGAAGAAAGTAACGATTTTTTGGGGGAAGAACTGCCAGCAGGCGTTTTTGATGAATCAGAAATTGCCCGTCTCTTCCCCAACGCTTAATTATTGCCGTTCCTCACAATTTTAAGTTTTAGATTTGGGGTTTTGGATTAGGAATATAGGGAAATTGTCGTCAGGCATAGGATATTTTTGTTGTCCCAGTCACCAATCCAAAATCGTCAATCTAAAATCTGAAATTGGTTGACCTGCCATTAAATATCAAGGGGAGAAAAAACCAAAATGACTGTCGCTCAACAACCAGAAGCTTTAAGCTTTGAATGTGAAACTGGAAATTACCATACCTTTTGCCCAATTAGCTGCGTGGCGTGGTTATACCAAAAAATTGAAGATAGCTTCTTTTTGGTGATTGGGACAAAAACTTGTGGCTACTTCCTGCAAAACGCGATGGGGGTGATGATTTTTGCTGAACCCCGCTATGCAATGGCAGAGTTGGAAGAGGGCGATATTTCAGCACAACTCAATGATTATGAAGAGTTAAAGCGGTTGTGCTTGCAGATTAAACGCGATCGCAATCCTAGTGTAATTGTCTGGATTGGCACTTGCACCACCGAAATTATCAAAACAGATTTGGAAGGTTTGGCACCAAAGCTAGAATCCGAAATCGGGATTCCCATCGTTGTAGCACGTGCAAATGGTCTAGATTACGCCTTCACCCAAGGGGAAGACACCGTATTAGCAGCAATGGCTAACCGTTGTCCTGATAAGGCTCCGGTGGCGGAAACAGAGAAAAGTGAACGTAATGCGATCGCTAAATTGCTCAACTTTGGTAAAAAGAAAGAAGATGTCGCCCAAGATGAGTCTGAGTATGTAGATCATCCACCCTTGGTTCTCTTTGGTTCCCTTCCCGACCCCGTGGTTACTCAGTTAACCTTGGAACTGAAGAAACAAGGCATCAAAGTTTCCGGCTGGCTACCCGCGAAGCGCTTCACAGAATTGCCAGTATTGGAAGAAGGGTATTATGTCGCTGGTGTCAACCCCTTCCTTAGCCGCACAGCTACCACTTTAATGCGCCGCCGCAAGTGTAAACTCATTGGCGCACCCTTCCCCATTGGCCCCGATGGTACTCGCGCTTGGATTGAGAAAATCTGCTCGGTGTTCGGTATTACTCCCAAGGGATTAGATGAACGGGAAGCACAAATTTGGGCTGGCTTGGAAGATTACGTGAAACTGATTCGCGGTAAGTCTGTATTCTTCATGGGTGATAACTTGCTGGAAGTTTCCCAAGCAAGATTCTTAATCCGTTGTGGGATGACTGTTCACGAAATCGGCATTCCCTACATGGATAAGCGCTATCAAGCTGCTGAGTTGGCACTGTTGGAGAAAACTTGCCAGGAAATGAATTCACCCCTGCCAAGGATTGTAGAGAAGCCGGATAATTACAATCAACTTCAGCGGATTTATGAGTTGAAACCAGATTTGGTAATTACTGGTATGGCTCACGCTAACCCATTGGAAGCGCGCGGTATTAATACAAAGTGGTCTGTAGAGTTCACTTTTGCTCAAATTCACGGCTTTACGAATGCGCGTGACATGTTAGAGTTGGTGACTCGTCCGCTACGTCGGAATAATAATTTGAAAGATTTGGGTTGGGATAAGTTGGTGAGAGAAGAAGCGAAGATTTAAGATTTGGGTTTGGATTGAGCAACAGCATAATACTATGTTGGGGGCGAACTTTCGAGTTCGTCCTTTTTTTACTAACCGCAGAGGCGCAGAGAACACAGAGGAAGAGGAGAAATGGGGATAATCAAAAATGCTAAAGTTTTTATATTACTCTTAGTTTTTTACTTATTAACTTAATGGAAATTGCAAAATTGTCTCCTCAAGGGCAAGTAATTATTCCCCAATCTTTGCGGGAAGCTCATTAATGGGAAGTAAGTCAAGAATTTATTATTATTGATATGGGTAATGGAATTTTTTTAAAGCCTAAGAAAGCTTTTGTAGTAACTAAATTAGATGATGTAGCAGGTTGCTTAAAATATCAAGGTAAACCCAAAGCTCTATCTCAAATAAACACCTGTAGAGATCCAGACGAAAACAACTTTTTAGAACTTGCTAAAGATGCCAATGCAGAATTTTTAATCACAGGAGATCAATACCTTTTATCACTCAAGACCCTAGCCGAATATCAAAACCAGATTATTACTCCCAGAGACTTTATTGACCTTGATTAATTTATCTTTAATCCTGTACTTAGTTCAAATGGAAGGCTGTAACTCTAAAGGTTTGGATAGAATTATATACATTAATTCTGCGTTATCTGGTTTAATTTCTGTAGACGGAGTTAGTTTAAGCCAGTCATGAAAGCTGATTCCTAATTGGGAAATTGCTTGTATTTCTGTTTGATATGCTTCAAAACGGCGATTGGTTTCAATCATAGATTCCATTACTTCAAATACTTGGGGAAGACGTTTGTAAGCTTCTTTTTCAAATCTCCCTGTGAATGGTGTAGGATTTCCTCCGAATATGCCCCATTGAATTTCGCTACGATCTATAATTGCCGATGGAAGTGAGGATAGCCATTCATCATGACTTTGAGTTAGTTTAAACATATTCTCGCGTTGCATCTCGAAAACTTTATTTTCATTAAAATTCGGGTCAATCCATTGGTAAATTTGGGTTAGTTTATGCAAATCAATCTGACCTTTAAACTGAGGATGTAAATATGCTGCTGGATTAGAAGTAAGCATGAGTTCAATATATTTTTGAAGCAGCAACCTGATAAATTTTCCTCCTTCTTGAAAACGACGAAGCGCTGTTTCATGTTCTTCTAGCTCTAAATGACAACGTGCTTCTGCAATATAGGCTAGAGATAATGTCAGTATATATTTGTCAATAATTGGGCTTTTCTGCGAAAGTTCATTAACTGTGTAATCTTTGTAAATATGTTCTGCTTCTAAGAAGCGATTGATAGCTTGTAAAGCGCTGCTTCTACGGTTTTCAACTCTAGTCATCGTAAAGGCATTAAGTGCTAATTCGATTCCAGCATGGAAGTTAGCATAGAAACTGAGGTCAATTTTGCGATTAATTTTATTTAACAATTCTGCTGCTTGTTTTAATTGGTTTTCTATCTCATTGATACGCTGCGATATAACAGCAAAACCCATCACAGATACCCCAAGATTAAGTACACTAGCAGCAGTAGTTACTTGCAAAAAACCTTTAGTTACTTGTAAACTTTGCCCAATTACCCCTAAATCTTGTTCAATGCCACCTAGTCGTCGATTAACATCAGCAAATCCTTTAGTTGAAATTGCTGTGTTTGCTCCTGAAACAATCAAATTGAGTACACCAGTAACAGGATTGGTAGCGAAAGACATAGCTTGAGGAGCAAGTGAGCGATTGTCCCGTAACCAAGTAACAATTTTCTTACTAGCTACTTCTCTAATTACACCTCCAACCCGTTCAAAAGTTCCATCTTTCAGCCCTTTAGCAATCCAATCAGCAAGCATAAAGGTTACTGTCACTGGTAAAGTCATAATCTTCTCCAAGTTGATAAATACTCAGTAGGGCTATATGTGGCAAAAAGTCGCTTGGATTCTCCGCAGCAAATAACCGCACTTCACTCAGTATTCCCAATTTGAGTTCTATTCTGTCTAATAGTGATCGCTCTTTTTTAACCAGAAGATGCAGAGCGATCGCAGATACAATCATAAGTAAAAGGTAAGCAGGCAGAAAATGGCTGAAATTGACCGCGCTATCACTGAACTAGCTATCGAGTCATTACCAGATGATCAGGTTTTAGCTATGTGCGATATGCAGATGGAAACTCAGCAGCAAGAGGTTTTCAGTGAGTTGCAAGCGCGTCACCGAGAGGGACAGCTAAATGATGCAGAAGTTCGTCAACTAGATGAACTCATGCAGGTCTACCGACGTGGCTTAGTAAGTAAAGCAAGAGCCTTAAAAGTAGCTGTTGAACGCGGCTTTAAACCCATCATTAACTAACAGCAAAGTCTGTATATTTACGCACTGAGGGCAACTGAAAACCTAAAACAATATCTTCTTTTGGGACACCTAATTCAACCAATTCATTAGCAATGCCTACCTCTGTCCCATCTTGCTGAATCCAGATTTTCTCGTTAATAATATCTAGATGGAGAACAGGCCCATATATGCGATTTTGATCGCGCCAACCTACATAAACTAATTGATAATGATCGTGTTCTGTATCAAAAATTGTCTGTGCTTGAATGCGATTATCCCAAACAGTACTAGCGTGTTGTTGAAGTAAATTTTTAATATATTGTCGATATTTGTCTAGCTTTGCCATTGTGCGATCTCTTCCTGTTCAATATTATAAATTAGTAAACATAGTTGATTAGTTTGAATGACAGATTGAATAAATGGAAGTATAAAAAATTCATTATAAACAGTACTAGGAACTGCTAAATATAAAGTGCGATTAGCTTCTTGTTTTTGTAAAGCAATTCGGTAAATGATAAATTGCCCTAATGCAGCATAAAGTTCTGTGATTTTTGAAGGACTCAAAAAACTTTTAATTTCAACAGCTATTTTTTGTCCTTCTTTTTCGGCTGCAATAACTTTTTCTGCTCCTAAATCAATATATAGCTCAAGGGTTCCCGCCTGGAGAGCATAAGGATCGTGAGTGATTAACCACCCTTCTTTCTCAAGTGCTATTTTGACAACTGCATGAAAAGCATCTTTAGCAGACACAGGTTTAATTCCAATTTATGGCGGTTCTTGATTTAAGAATTTCCATTTCAATAATACATTGACAACCTAGCGAAACTTTTTTAACGAAATAATATAGATTTGCAAAAATTAACCTAACTCGTGTTCGCATAGCGTTTTTGCCAAGAGACGGTTGTCATTTATCAACAGATACTCCTGATAACTTGCAGAAATTCCCTTAGTACAGGTGTCATATCCTCTTGTTGCCACACTACAGCCGTTTCTACTAATGGTGTTTTTTCTTCTAAAGCGCGATACACCACACCAACCCTCTGAAGATTTTGCAATGAAGACGGTGCGATCGCAATCCCCATTCCCGCTGAAACCAATCCGATAATTGTCTGCATCTGAATCGCTTCTTGAGTCACTTTCGGGCTGAAATTTCCTTGCTGGCAAAGACTTACGATTTGGTCGTAAAGTCCGGGGCCCAAATGGCGAGGGAACATGATAAAGTTTTCGTTTACTAGCGATCGCACTGAAATCTTTTCTTGTTCAGCTAAGGGATGAGTTTCTAACATAGCCACAATTAAAGCTTCTTCCTGAATGCACTCTTGATTGAGTGTGTTGTCTTCTAACGGTGGATGGGCAAAACCTACATGGATGCGGCGTTCTTTTAGGGCTTGTTCTTGCTGAGTTGTGGTTAATTCCTGCAATATCAACTCTACTTCTGGAAACTGTTCTCGAAACCGTCGCAAAATCATAGGAAGTAAATCATAAGTTACCAAACTGGTAAACCCAATTCGCAGTTGTCCCTTTTCACCTCTTCCCGTGCGTTGGGTTAGCTCAATTGCTTTTTGGAGTTGAGCCAAAAGTTGATAAGCTTCTTGCAAAAACACTTGTCCAGCTTCTGTTAGCTGTACCTGTCGCTTGGTTTTGCGATGAAATAGTTCTACTCCCAATTGCGCCTCTAGTTGCTGAATTTGCTGGCTTAAGGGCGGTTGAGCAATGTGCAATCGCTCGGCGGCTCTACTGAAGTGCAGTTCCTCAGCGACAGCGATAAAGTAGCGCAGATGTCGCAGTTCCATTTTTTTTGATATTTTATAAGTTTCAATTCTCTATAAATATATATTGGACATCTCAATATTACCTACCTATGATACTCATACAGATATCGTGGGGAGTCAGAGCTATGCCAGAGAAGTATACCCTTATCAATGTTATTAGCCGCTGAGTGAAGCTACAGAATATTTGGCTTTGCGAATTGAGGCTTCTGCAAAGGTGGATGGAGCTGTAGACAAAGGTTGGACTGATGAGCGATGCCTGCGGCGGGCTACGCCTACGCTTACAGCAATGAGCCATGCTTTGCGAGAATGGAGCCAGCACCCAGATGGATTTTTTGCTTCAGCTTGGTGTGAAGATATAGGATACAAAATTTAGATGAATCTCAAAGATTTTTTAGAGAATTTGCGATAAAAACTTGCGTGTTCTTTCTTCTTTAGGATTACTAAAAAATATTTCTGGGGTGGCTGACTCGACGAGTAAACCGCTATCCATTAAAATAACTCGGTCGGCGACTTCACGAGCAAATCCAACTTCGTGGGTTACAACTACCATTGTCATCCCATCACGGGCTAGACCTCGCATTACATCTAAAACTTCGCGTACCATTTCTGGATCTAAGGCTGAGGTGGGTTCGTCAAACAGCATAATTTTGGGTTGCATGGCTAAAGCACGAGCGATCGCTACTCGTTGCTGTTGTCCACCAGATAGCTGTCCTGGATATTTTTGCGCCTGTTCTAAAATTCCCACTCTTTCTAGTAGTTGCATCGCCAATTCTTCGGCTTTTGCCTTTGGCGATCGCCGTACCCAAATTGGTGCCAAAGTAATATTTTGCAGCACTGTGAGATGAGGAAATAAATTAAATTGCTGAAATACCATTCCCACTTCCCGGCGAATCGTCTCAATATTTTTTAAATCATGGCTGAGAGTAATGCCATCGATTTCAATTCTTCCCTTTTGGTATTCTTCTAAAGCGTTAAATGTGCGGATAAAGGTAGATTTTCCTGAACCAGATGGCCCCATCAACACTACTACTTCTCCACGATTGACTGTCAAGCTCACACCTTGAAGAACGTGGAACTTTCCATACCACTTGTGAACATCTTCAGCAACAATTATTTGTTTTATTTCTGACATAATATTTAAATCCCAACTCCTAACTCATAACTCCTAACTCATAACTCATAACTCATAACTAATTACTCAACTGTCTCTCTAACCGCCGAGAAGCCAATGACATGGAGTAACAAAATACCCAGTAAATAAATCCAATAAACAGATAAACTTCTGCATAGCGACCGATAAATTGTGGTTGTGCCAATATAGAACGCGCAATACCTGTGAGTTCCACTAATCCGACCAAAGATAAGAGGGAAGTATCTTTAAATAAGCCGATAAACTGACCAACGATCGCAGGAATAACGTTACGTAATGCTTGAGGTAGAACAATTAATATCACTACCAAGGGTGTATTTAATCCTAGTACTTTCGCAGCTTCAATTTGTCCGCGAGGAATTGATTGAAGTCCACCGCGCACGTTTTCTGCCATGTACGCGGCACTAAATAGTACTAGTCCAGCAATTGCTCGTAATACCCGATCTAGACGCACATCTGCTGATAGAAACAAGGGAAGCATTACCTGAGCTAGAAACAAAATTCCAATCAGTGGTAATCCTCTAATAATTTCAATGTACAGGATAGAAAACCAACGTACTACAGGCAAATTGCTTGTGCGCCCTAAAGCAAGTAAAACTCCAATCGGAAAAGAAAGCACAATACTGACTGCTGCCATTAGTAGGGTAAGTAGCAAACCGTTCCACAAATTTGTAGATACAGGCTGCAATCCAAACCCACCGCCAATTAACCATAAAATTATCGGGAAAGACAATAACCATAATAGGGAAAGCCAAGGAGTTAATACCTTAGTAAACTTTCCTCCGATCCAAAAACCTACAAATATTAAAAATGCAATTAACAATAACCAAAGGCGGGATGTAAAGTCTAGTGGTAAAATAACTAACAAAACGCCGATGATAAAAGCAAACAAAGAAATTCCACGCTTTGTTAACTGTTGTTTACCAAAGAATACACCCCCTGTTATAGCGCCTAAAGTCGAAGCGATCGCCAGTACAATCCAAGTTCGCCAATATAGCGTTTGAGGAAATCTACCAACTAAAAATAAACGTAAATTAACCTGAATTACCGCCCATTGTGCTTGAGTGGTTGCCCAAGTTAGAATTCCTCGCACTACCCAAAACAGCAATACCAAACAGACAACAGTTAACAAGCTGTTGTACCAATTATTAAACAAATTTTTACGCAGCCAAGTTAATTGAGGATTTGTCATTGGTCATTGGTTATTGGTTATTGGGCATGGCTTAAAGTTCAAGTTCAAAGGCTCAACCTTCAAAGTTTACTGATTCCTCATCTCTCTTTAATTTGCACGCTACAATTGAACCAATTCATAACTATAGAGATGGTCAAACTCAGGGTGAGATAGGTGAGCATAATTAGTAATATCACTTCTACGGCTTTCCCAGTTTGGTTGAAGGTGGTAGATGCGACAAAATAAATATCGGGGTAGCCGATGGCGATCGCTAAACTCGTATTTTTCGTCAAATTAAGATATTGACTCGTTAACGGTGGAATGATTACCCGCAAAGCTTGGGGAAAAATCACCAGCCGCATTGTTAACCCTGGTTTTAATCCTAGTGATCGCGCTGCTTCCCATTGTCCCCTAGCTACTGATTGAATCCCACCTCGGACAATCTCAGCGATAAACGCACCCGTGTAAAAAGTTAATCCCAACAGCAAAGCTGAAAACTCTGGTGATAGGGTAAACCAAGGAAGTTCTAAGCCATTTTGGCTAACACCAATAAAACCCCAAAGGGATATCTTATTTTCTGTTTTGGGAAAAGTCAGAAAAACAGCAAAGTACCAAAACAGTAATTGCAGCAGTAAGGGCGTATTGCGGAAAATCTCCACGTAAACCATCGTGATATTCCGCACCAGCCAGTTGTCAGAAAGTCGGGCAATCCCAGCACCTATCCCTACAATTGTTGTAAGCAAAATTCCTGCAACCGCCACCCGCAAGGAGTTAATTAACCCCACCCACAAGGCATGACTATAGCTGTCAGTGGGTTTGTAAGTAATCAGTGTTTCGCCAATATCAAAAGATGCTTGTTGCTTGAGGAAATCAAATCCAAACTGAATACCCAACTGTTGTAAATTGCGGTTGAGATTGCCCCAGAGTATTACTACCACTAATACTGCTACAAATACGGCAAGAAATTGCAAGGCAATACGCCAAAAGCGGACATCACGCCATATAAGCGGTTTTGAATTAGTCATTAGTCATTAGTCATTGAGTCATTAGTCATTTGGCATGAGTTATTCACCTCATCTCCCTAATCTCTTCTATCGAAATGGCGGAGAATAAAGCAGTCCGCCTTTGCTCCAGAGTTGATTTTGACCGCGAGCTAGATTGAGTTTTGTCTTGGGGCCGAGGTTGCGATCGTAAATTTCGGCGTAGTTACCAACGTGCTTAATTATTCTGGCTGCGAAGTCGTTTGTTAAGCCGAGTCCTTCACCAAGGTTGCCTTCGGTTCCTAAAAAGCGTTTAATATCTGGGTCATTACTAGCAGCAAACTGACCCACATTCTGGGAAGTAATGCCCAACTCTTCGGCTTTTACCAGGGAATAAACTACCCATTTAACAGCATCACCAAACTTAGCATCCCCTTTGGCAACTGCTGGTGCAAGGGGTTCTGAAGAAATCACTTCTTCAAGAATCACATTATCTTCTGGTTTGGGTAGAATTGCGCCTCGAGATACTAATGCTGAACGGTCAGCGGTAATGCCATCGCAACGACCTTCGGCATAAGTAGCAAAAGTAACGTTAACGTCTTCAAAGACAACAGGTTTGTAAGTAATGCCCCTTTTTCGCATTTGGTCTGCTAGGTTCTGTTCGGTAGTAGTTCCAGTTTGAACGCAGATTGCTTTATCCTTCAGGTCTGCCAAGGACTTAATATTGCTATTTTTGCGTACCATTATGGCTTGACCGTCATAAAAGACCACAGGTGCAAATTCTAGACCTACAGAGGTATCGCGGCTAAGTGTCCAAGTTGTGTTACGGCTGAGAACGTCTACTTCGCCAGTTTGCAAGGCTGTAAACCGCTCTTTAGAATTGAGATTGCGGAATTCTACTGCATCTGGATTGTCAAACAAAGCCGCCGCGATCGCGCGACAGACATCTACATCGATGCCGCTGTATTTACCATCAGTTCCCACAAAGCTAAATCCTGGCACTTCACCGCTGACACCGCAAGTTAGCTGACCACGGCTTTTAATACTATCCCAGCGATTTCGAGTTGCTGGTGCAGCTGGATTACTACCTGGAGTACCGGGTGTACTGGCTGTTTGACTTGAATCTCCACCACAAGCAGCGATCGCAAATACTAGGGGTGCGATCGCTAGAATTAAAGCTGATTTACGCATAAATTTCATAATTAATAGACCAGAAAAAATGTATTGCTCACTACAATCGTTCAGTGAAAACAACTTATCGCTTGTAATATAAAACTTTACCAGTCTCTGTGCTATATTGTTTAGCTTTTAAAAGTGGTAGTTGAAGTTTTTACTTATCTTTTCAAAAGTTTCAAATGCTTGCAGATATTATCTCAATTAGGCTTCAGCTTTCGAGTTTTATTTAAAATCATGCCACCCTTTTTGGTTTAGCAATACATTTATTAAACCTAGAAGATAATATTAAAACTGAAGTGAGTTAGTGTTATATCCTTCACTGCCTAAAATTTTGAAAAAAGTGATTGTCGCTTCTGTAAAAATGAGCAAGAGTCTTTCAGAAAATATCATTCACAGCGCAGAATGCTCATCTATTTTTACTATCTTCAATACCCAATCCCCAATGCCCCATGCCCTAATTGCATACTTCTATATGAGCAGAAGTAGCCATACAAACCTAAACAACTACCCCTAGCAGGTTAAACTAGGTCTGGTAACAGCTGCTCCACGTTCCTTATGAGGCTTTTATGGGAGCTAACCTCAAACAGATTGCCAACTATTTAGACAACCTTGGTTGGGACTATCGTTTTGATGATGAAGAAGACAGAATTATAACAGGAGTGGAGGCTGATAATCTAGAAGATTTCCTAATAGTTGTCCAGTTGGATGAAGAGGGAAAATTTTTCCGAGTATTTGCCCCTCAAGTTTTGGCAGGAATCCAAGACCATCCTCACAAGGGAGCTATCCTACAAACAATGCTTGCCATTTCTTGGGAAACCAAAATGTTGCAATGGGAGTATGACCCATCCGATGGCGAAATCCGTGCCATTATTGAGTTTCCTCTAGAAGATTCGATTCTCACAGAAAGACAATTTCACCGTTGTCTAAGTGGGTTAATTCAGATTGTGGATGGCATAGCGATACCTCGTCTGAAAGAAGTGATGGCAACAGGTTTTGATCCGGGGAATATAGAACTTGGGGAAAGACTGTTACTCAGTATCCAAGAAGAAGCCCCAGGATTGTTAGATTTGCTGGAAAAGGCAATGGAAGCGCGAAAAAAGCGAGGAAGTTTTCCCAGCGAGTGAGACGGATCATCACTTAAATCGCTATACTCCAAAGTGATACCCTCACTATATACTGAAATTTTCTGGGGCTGGATATTATGACATCCTATGCAACCTCCTCTGCCAAAGCGGAAATGAGTGAACTCCGGCGGTTGAAAGGCTTACTACCGCCAGAATTACAGAGCTGGGTCACGGTTGAAGGCACAACTGAGGTCAATCCACCCCTGGTTCGTTGCGAAGAAATTGGTAAAGACCAGGTAGAAATTCAAATTGACTTGGTGAAATGGGATGCCCTCGCAATGGATCAGCGCAATCTGCTGTTCTGGCATGAAGTTGCTCGCGTTCAAAATGACACAATTCCTAAAGATGGTTGGGAAATGGCAGCACTAGCCATTGGTTTAGGTGGTGCTGTAGGCGAATTGTGGGTACAAGATGGATTGCTTCTGGTGTTAGCTTTGTCGCTATGTGGTGTGTCAGGCTGGCGACTGTACCAAAAGAATAATGGGGAAAAGCAACTAAGAGAATTGCTCAATGCTGATGAGAAAGCGATCGCTTTAGCAACTCGTTTTGGTTATACCCTCCCCAATGCCTACAAGAGTCTAGGTAGCGCCTTGAAAACCCTGATTGACAATACTCCTAGTAAGCGCCAACGGTCGAGATATGAAGCAAGACTCTCTGCCCTCAAACGCAGTGCCAATAAGGCAAAAGCTAAATCTAAAACTCAAGATGAGGGCGGTTTGTAATTAGTTAGGAGTTAGGAGTTATGAGTCAAATCGAAACTTCAAACTCCTCGTTCCTCACTCCTCACTCTGCCTCCGACTGGGAATGCGTACTCAGAGGGCTACTGCCTCCCTAACTAGCGGCAGCAGCCCAATGACAATTTCATAAAATCTTACTTTTTTCTTGACTACATCTTTATCAAACTCAAATTTTACAGAAATTTTTAGAGTTGGTTCAGCATTTTATGCGTCTGAGGGATCACACGCACGTGCTTGACAAACCCCTTCATCAAAGCTTGCCACGTCAAAACTTGATCGCTTGAAGGCGCAAGCATAGGTATTGGGGAGAATTGTTCAGATACTGGCAAAGGCGTAACAGGTTGTAAAAATACTGAGATATCTGGACTAACCTCTGCCACAAGCAAAGCTGAACGTTCCAACTCGGCTGGATCTGTGTTTTGAGACACAATTATCTTGACAAAAACATTTAAATATGAGTCATGACATAATTGGAGAAATTTAGCATGTTCTTGCCAATGACTTTCGCCGCTGACACTGGGCAATTTGAAATCCATACCCACAGAGTCTAAATAGGGGAGAATCATCGCCAATTGTTCTGGGCGATGTCCGCCAGTTTCTAAGTATATAGGTAGACCAGTTATGGCTCGCACTTGGGGTAGAAACTGCGTTAAGAATGGGGCATGAAGAAGTGGTTCGCCTCCAGTTAAGCTAATGCTATCGTGTAGACAAGGTAGATTTTGCTGTTTCACCCATTCGAGTAGTATGGGTAGAGAAACAGGGTTAGAGTGGATTTCAAAGTCGCGCAATCCAGGCGATCGCTCTATTCGACAAGTAGCAGGTGCATTCCAAGTGTGGGCGCTGTCACAAAAATTACAGCGTAAATCACACAGAGCAAAACGAATAAAAATCTGACGTGTCCCTACATTCAGTCCTTCCCCTTGAATGGCAGAAAAGACCTCAATCAGGCGTGCGGTAGGTGTAACCGTATTTTTAGCAATCATTTGATCAGAGCAACGCGATCGCGCTGCGTCGGCACAACAGCAAGGATGTTTTTTGGCTTCTTGTTCTATTGTGAATCGTCGCTAGCGATCTCCAATTTCAGCCCCGGTAAATAGCAATTAGTCCTTATTACTACTGATTCCGATATTAGGTTAAGTAATTTTGTAGGACAAAATAATGTTTGGCAGATTACATTATACATGGCAACGAAAGTGCAGAGCTTCATGACTAGCCAACCGACAGAGGTCGATTTTCCAGTTAATTCCCTAAACGACACGGCTATAGTGCAGGTGCCTACGCGGTTGAGCGTGCTGGAGGCTTTAAGCTTTAAGCAAACCTGCCAAAGCTTAATCCAACCCAATTCACATCCTAAGCAAATCATCATTGACTTTCACCAAACTACTTTTATGGATAGTAGTGGTTTAGGTGCCCTGGTAAGTAATTTTAAATACGCTCAGTCCAAAGGGATTACATTAACACTGCGGAATGTAACACCTCAAGTAATGGCAGTCCTAAAACTCACGGGATTAGATGAGGTTTTTCCCTTAGAGCTTGTGGACGATGGGTCGCTAATAAAACAAGAAGACTTGGTAGATAGCCGGAAGACAACTTCCCGTAAAGTAGAGCAGTTACCTACTACTCACCCTTCTGTGGCATCTTGGATGAAACGGTTATTAGACATTATAGGATCAGTGGTCGGTTTATTAATTACAGGAGTTTTATTTATTCCTATTGCGATCGCTATTCAAATTAATGATCCTGGGCCTATTTTATTTAGTCAAACCCGCTGTGGTTGGATGGGTAAGCATTTTGAGATTTGGAAATTCCGCTCCATGTGTGTGGATGCGGAAGCGAAGAAATCCCAAGTCAAAAACCAAGTACAAGGTGCTTTTTTCAAGAATGATAATGACCCCAGAATTACCAAAGTAGGGCGCTTTTTACGGCGAACTAGTCTTGATGAACTGCCGCAATTTTGGAATGTCCTCAAAGGAGAGATGAGTTTAGTAGGCACTCGACCACCTACACCCGATGAAGTGGAACGCTACGAAGTACCGGAGTGGCAACGTTTAGATGTTAAACCCGGTATGACTGGCGAATGGCAAGTAAACGGACGTTCTACAGTCCGTAGTTTTGAAGATGTAATTCGTCTGGATTTGCAGTATCAAAAAAATTGGAGTTTGGTGTACGATTTAAAGCTAATTTTCAAAACTATAGCTATTCTGTTTAATAGAAACAGTGGTGCTGTTTAGCTAACTACCCTTATTCACAATTTTTTGCTAATTCCCAATCACAATAATTGTTAGATACACCCAAGCCTATATTTAGGCTTGGGTAAATTTTAGTGGTATGAATTGTAAGAAGATGTCTTTGACATAAACAATTTTAAAATAGCTGGTTTCAAAACCTAAAGCTAGAAACCTGAATCATCAAAAAAGGAGAAAATATAAGGGCGATCGCGCATTTTTTAATAGAAATAGAATTATAGCGGTTCCCATTCAAATGCAGTACAAGATTATATTGCAAGGTGTAAGGGCACGGCAGTGCCGTGCCCTTACGGGTGTACCTCACGTAAACGAGAACCGCTATATGTTAGAAAACTACTAATAAATGCTGAAATATTAGACAACATCTGTGATTTAGTAATGAATAGCAGCTTTCAATGATTTAGATGCTTTTTAAGCAATAGGTCATTTACAGTTAGCGATTTTTACGACTTTTATTAGTTTTTTATATTTTTTTAGCTTTTGCTGTTCCTGTAAAGCTTTCGTTCTTCTTTCTTCAAAACTAAAAGACGCGTACTTGCTTGACACTGAATAATATACATACTTTTCACGATTAATAGTTCCCGAAGAATTGCTTGTAGAGAAATATTTCCAAGAATTAGAGTGTCCAATTCCATGAGGAAGTCCAGCGCCAGTTGTTGCTTTCGTGATTTGCATAAGCTAAAAATTATCAATTTCTACTTATTTATATTAATAATTAACTATACTATACCATTCTCATCAACTGGATATTTAGTAATGTCTATTTGCATAAATTGGTAATTTATACAATCACAGGTTTATACAAAGGCGCAAAGAAAAACTCTGCGCCTCTGGGTGAACTTAACCCATGAACTTCTCAACACCAACGACTTCAACCTGCTGCACCTCTGGCAACAAACGCTTCATACCTTGCTTAACAAATCCCTGCAAAAAACCAATCTGCTGATTTTGCTGAAATACTTTTTGCAATGTTTGCCGCAAATTCTCCAAATTCAAACTAGTCCCAGAATCTATTGCTATTTCCTGCTGTTGGAAATACTCAACTAGACTTAACCCTGCTACCCTGGTCAGATAAGCTGCACTTACTCCCTGCACTACGCCGCCAGCAACAAAGGTAACGGCATTACTTTTTAGAACAGTACTAATCGCCTTGGTAGAAAGTTCAATTAAACCTAGTTTCAGCATCAAACTTCCCATTGTTCCAGCTACGGTTTGTGCCTGTTCCAAGGAAAATTTCTGCTGATAGATATTACCCAAATCCATTACCATTTGAGCATTAATTGCCGCAGTCGCCAGAATATCAAGGGCTGGGACTGGGTTAGCAAAGGCAGTAGCAGCAGCTATCCATTGATATTGTTCAATAATTGGGGTGGCGCGATCGCGTCTGGTTGCATTTAGCCAGTTTTTCGCCTCAGCTTTCAACAGCCCGGCTTTCCTCATGGTAGTTACCCAAACCAGCCGTTGTCCCTGCTGTGCGAAAACTTCACCCAACTGCTGCGTCAACTGCTGGATATCTGCTTCTGGTTGTTCCATCCACTCTTGTATAGAACCATCAGCCTCATGCTTTCGGACTTTGATCGGAATGGGAGAGGCCGCAGTTGCAACTACATTTCCCTGCATCCGCTGTTTCAATGACAGCAAGACGCTGGCGCTTTCATCGGCTAAATACTGATCTTGTTTGTTGAAAACCAGAATTGTAGGCTGATTTGCTGCTTTTAGTTGCTGTAAGGTTTGAAATTCTGAGTCTGTCAAATCACCGTTTGTCAAGAACAGAACAAAATCAGATTTTGCTACTTCTGCCAAAATAGCTGCATCTGAATTTTCACTCGCTTCTCTAAACAAAGGTGCTGTTTCTTCTAAAGACACCAACCTTGGTGTCTCTACATTTTGGTTTAGCACCTGAATTAAAGTGCTTTTACCCACGGATTTACCGCCAGTTACAGCAACTTTAATTTTTTGCCTGTCTAATTCAAACAATAATTGGGCAACTTCTTCTCTAAGTGGCTGTAATGCCGGATGATTTTCTGCTTCTTGTGCCAGTTGGTTAATTACAGTTTCAGCTTTAGCGATCGCACTTTCCACAGTCGGCCGATCTATTACCATACCATCTAGCTGCTCTAAACTGTCTTTCGGGCGATTTTTTTGGAATAACCACAAACCACCGCCTACAGCTAAGGCACTCAATAAACCAAACTCACTCACCTGCACTATAGAATCGTGCCAACTTTGTAACATCCACAGAGAAAAGGACAGTCCCAATCCTCCCACTAAAATTGGTCGCTGCAACTTCACAACCATGATTATCCGCGCCTTTTAGATGGCTATTTCTTCCAGAATAGATCAAAATAAAACAAAAACCCCGCAATCTTCACTGATTGTAGGGTTTTTGTTTTATTTGGTGGCGGGAAGTGGATTTGAACCACTGACCTTCGGGTTATGAGCCCGACGAGCTACCAGGCTGCTCTATCCCGCGTTGCTCTTGACTTTTATAGTATAACCTATAGTCAAGAGTTTGGCAACTACAAAAATGATAATTCTCCAATTACTTCTAAACGCTTGTATTTTCCCAAGGTGACAAACTTTTCTGAGAGGCTTTCTGCGGCGCTGGGACTAATCCAACCCATTTGTTGGAGTAAGTGAATCGCAACGGCATGTTTTGCCCGTTTTGCCCCGTCCATGACTTTAATTGCCAATCCCATGCCCTCACCGAGTCTACCAATGCACTGCACTCCTTCGGCACCAGCTTTGCTGACTAGTTCTCCTGGAGTTAAGCGCATCAGTTCCGTATCAAATTCTCCATCTCCTGCTACCATCGCGGGGTGATGAGTCATAGCACGGACAATGCGCTCCATATCCAAGTTGGTACTAGAGGCTAACAATGCATACAAAGATGCCATATGACCGAGTTGCATCAGATAAGTTGGTGCACCACAGTCATCATGAGCGCTGATAAACTCTTCCGCAGGCATTCGCAGCAACTCTGCTACTTTGCCCAAAATCAATTGCTGTATTGGGTGCTTGCGATCCAAGTAGTTATTCAAAGGCCAATGGCGTTGCTGACAAACAGCTAACATTCCTGCATGTTTTCCAGAGCAATTGTATTCCAGAGGACTCCGCTTACCTTCAGGAATTGGACACTGAAGTATAGTCGGGTCAAGATCAGCCCGCCAAAGGATGTTAAATACCTGTCGGACTTGATCTATTCTTCCTTTATGGGAACTTGTGATAATTGCTAAGTCGCGATCGCTGAGTTGATAGCGTTCCAGTGTACCTGTGGTGGTGACTGCGAGTGCCTGAAATGGTTTAAGCGCTGAACGGATAAATGCAGCAGTTTCAGAATTTCCGGCAACGGTTAGAACCCGTCCTCGTTCATCGCAGACAACAGCTTGGACTATATGCCTGGATTCAATAATACCTTCCCGCAGCAACCGGACTTCCAGTGCTGTGGCTTGAGTTCGTTTTCCCATTGTCATGGGTTTATATTTATCACCTTTTTTAATTAATTAGTCATTGGTCATTAGTCATTATCTAAGGACTAATGACTAATGACCAATGACTTTTTAAAACAAATGCCAAACTATAGTACCAATAACGTACATTCCCGCCAAGCCAGCAAAGGTAAATTGTAACCGCCGCAAAATAGGTTTAATTTCGTATGAAACAATCAAGCGATCGCGGTTAAGGATTTCCTGTGGCTTTGTCCAAGTTTGACCGTCATACCAGCCAGACTCTTCATAAAAGACTGTAGGGCTGCAAAGGCGATCACACACGTAGAACCAGCCTAAGTACAACCTTACCAGTGCTAGCACTACCCCAACACTCGCTGCTGCTGCACCACAGAGAATAAAATGTGCAATATACTTGTGAGGGGGAAAACTTGCCGCAGCTACAGGCCCTGCTACCAGCCAAGATAAACCCCAAATCCAAACAATTTTCGTGATATACTCGCGCCAATCTAAAGTGCTATCACGAAACAGCCAGGAAGTTTTTAACTCTTCGTACTCATTAAGCGGTTGTTGGTCTGTAGGAACTGGGCAATTAGAAACCGAAGACCTAATCATGTTGGCTTACCCTCACCCTCATCAGATTCTGGAAGGGAAATACGCTCTGCATGAATCCAGAACGCTTCTAAATTATAAAACTCCCGTTCCTTGGGCATCATGATGTGAACGATCACATCACCGTAGTCTTGTAGTACCCAACTCCCCTCAACTTTTCCTTCTGTCCTTATGGGACGCCGTTGCAACTCAGTTTCGACTTTTCCTTCAATTGCTTGAGCGATCGCTCTTACTTGTACCTTAGAATAGCCAGTCATCATCACAAAGTAATCAGCTAGGTAAGATACCTCTGCTACTTTGAGCAATATAATCTCACCTGCTTTGCGGTCTGATCCAGCAACTGCTATCGTTGCAGCTAATTTTCCGCTCTCCTCTTCGGTATGGGCGTGGCTCTTTACCACACTCTTCGTCAGTGGAACAGATTGTAATGGGAAATTTCCTTGGAAATAATCAGTCATTAAACCTCAGGTGCTTTCTTTCTTTTGAAACAATTGTTTACATTTACTTACAAATCACAAACAATTGATCTGAAAATGTGTCAATAGGTTTTTTTGAATACTAACAAAAAAACAGGTGTCTATGGGGCTAGTTTGATAATTAGCTAGTGCAAGGAGGCATGAGGCAGAAGGAAACAAAATATGTCAATTAAGGTTTTTAACCTTTTTCAACTGGATAGTTATTTCCGCCATGCCGTACTAATAATTTGCAGGTAAGTCTACATCTATGCTTTTGGCTGTCTGCTACTAAAAACTACAATACAACACAGCAGATTCATGCCTGGTCTACCAAAAGTGTGATTGGCACAAGTCTAGTACTTGGTATGACGAGATACTAAAGCACTCATTTAGTATGGATAAAAATTGCTATTCCCACAGATTGAATGAAGTGATGGGGAGGGATTTTTGAGTCAAGTTGCCCCAAGGGTATTGGTCTATTACTAGCATCTTTAAAGTATAATTAACTACCCTCAAATATTTGACGCTTTAAAAATTGAGGGTAGAATTACTACTTTATTAAGTATAGTCGTACTGAAGGATTAAGGTAAAGGTATGTAATCTAACTCTACTGCTGTAGATTAAACTTCTTGTTTTGTAACTCTTGTGGACTGAATTACTCCGCGATCTGCTGTCAATGAGTAACACAATGACTCATATTGATTTAAAGCTTGCTCAAAAGCATAGTGTTCAACGGCATATTGGCGACTTTTATAACCCAGAGTTTTTACTTTTTCGGGGTTTTGGTATAAATCTAAAATTGCCATTGCTAAAGCTTGGGGATCTTCTGGAGGAACGATAACTCCGCCACCACTTTGCCTGATAGCTCTTGCTGCTGTCCCATTGTCAGGGACAGAGGCAACTAACGCCCCTCCACTAGCAAGCAGCACTTGGATTTTTGATGGCATATTGAAGGATACAACATTTTTCTTTTGCACCACCAAGCCAACATCGGCGGCTGCTAACATTTGTGGCAAATATTTGCGGGGTTGAAACGGAAGTAGCAAAACATTATCTGCGCCGCAGTCTAGACATTCCTGTTGCAATCGCTCTAAACCTTTTGCCTCTCCAACGATGACAAAAACAATATCTGGGATATGGCGCAACACAGAAGCAGCTTTGACAACGCTTTCTAAGCCTTGGGTTAAGGCAATGTTGCCAGAATAAAGTACTACAAATTTGCCATTCAAATTATGTGCTGTGCGGAAAGGGTTATTTTCTTTAGGCAAAGGGCGGATAAAATTTACATCAACCCAGTTAGGAATTTGCACAATTTTGTCAGCTTCTACGCCCTTAGATCGCAAATTGTCCACAAACCCATCGGCAATGACGCTAATTTTACTGGCAGTATGGTATGCAAATTTTTCCAATAATTTAAACAACTGGATGAGCAATTTATTTTTCAGTAGACCGACGTGGACGGCTGCTTCTGGTAATATATCTTGTAGATTTAAAATCACAGGACAAGCACGTAACCATCCTAAAAGAGCAACTGGTACACAGCTTGGCAAAGATGGCGATGTTGAGAGAATCACATCTGGACGCCAACCGATAAGAGCGGGCACAAAACTAGTGACCACAAAACTAGCATCTAGTAACACCCGATCTAATAGGTTAGGTTGTGGACGAATCCAAACGTAACTGCGTTGGATTTGAACGCCGTTTTTGTATTCGTTGAGATACCACTTACCCCGATATTCTTGGTAAATTTGACGCTCAGGGTAGTTAGGCATAGCGGTGACTACGCGCACTTGATGCCCACGCTTCACTAGTCCCTCTGCTAATTCAGTCATCAGTGGGGCAATACCAATTGGCTCTGGATAGTAGTTGTAGGAATAAATTAAAATCCGCATAAAAAGTTAGTCCGAAGTACCCCGGTTTTTTATTTAATGACAATACTTTGTCTTAAACATTGTTTAGAGCTTGGAAACTCCTATATTTAATTGTGGCTTCAGACTCTTCTTCTGTCAGGGAATTTCCTTAAAGATTGAGTAAACTTTAATATCAGGTACTTAGAGCAACGATGAATTTTTTTTACTATTTAAGCAATATACAAATTGTTCATTTTTGATTGGTACGTAAGTATAAACCCTAACTACACTAGGTTTTACCAGCCCCTGAGACCAAATTGGGATAGTTTGTATGAATTGAATTGTTCTTAGAAAGAAGGACACAACCGATTTTACTAACACCTGATATTAATAAGGTTGTTTTATAATACTAGTCATTCAATGAGCGATCGCCCTTGTATTTTCTCATTTTTTGCTGGCTCAGGTTTTCTCGATTTAGGTTTTGAAACCAGCGGTTTTAAGATTGTTTATGTAAATGAGATTTTTTCCTCGTTCATGGCTGCATACCGCTATTCACGGCAGGTTCTCAATCTACCGTTGCCAGAATACGGATATCATGAAGGAGAAGCAGGAGACATAACCCAACTTCTCGAAGGTTTACAAACACAACATCTCCAGAAGTTAGTACAAGACTGCCGCAAATCTAATAATATTGTCGGCTTCATTGGCGGGCCTCCCTGTCCTGATTTTTCTATTGGCGGGAAAAATAGAGGATGTTTAGGAGATAATGGCAAACTTTCCGCTTCTTACGTTGAATTAATTTGCCGCAATCTTCCAGATTTCTTTTTATTTGAGAACGTTAAGGGGTTGTGGAGAACGACAAAGCACCGTTTATTTTTTGAATCGCTTAAGCAACAATTACTGGAATCAGGCTATATATTAACAGAGCGGTTAATTAATGCTATCGAATATGGTGTACCCCAGGATAGAGAAAGAATTATTCTCATTGGTTTCCGAAATAATTTTATCAAGGATATAGGAATAAAATTCGGTAGTGAAAAGTCAATACCTGAGAGACATTTTCCTTGGGATAATCATATTTTATATCCTCGAAAAAATGTTTTTGCTTATCCTTGGCGTAAGTGCGAACCATTTGAAGAAAATTCCATTATGCCTTGTCCTGATGGCATCCCTCAAGAACTCACCGTAGAATACTGGTTTAGAAAAAATAATGTTCTGAAGCATCCCAATGCTGAACACTGTTTTCAACCAAGGGCAGGCATTACAAGATTTGCTGCTATTTATGAAGGAGATGATTCTAAAAAGTCTTTTAAGCGTCTTCACAGATGGCGTTATTCACCAACAGCTTGCTATGGAAATAATGAAGTACATTTGCATCCCTATAAAATCCGCCGAATATCTGTGGCAGAAGCTTTAGCGATACAATCTTTACCTGCAAATTTTGTACTTCCAGAGAATATGTCGCTCACGAATATGTTTAAAACTATTGGTAATGGTGTCCCATATTTGGCATCGAAGGCGTTAGCTAAAAATATTATTAACTTCTTAGGCACTGACTTCACAAATGGTGTTGATATTTCTAAGCCTACTACTGTCTAATGTCAACTTAAACACTTACAGTAATTCCGCAACATCTACAAAGCCGACATCCGATAGAAGTCAGCAGCTTCTTTTCAGAATAAACTCGTAATAAATATGGTTTAATATATATATAAGAAATGTTTTAATTTTTTATAAAGTTTAATAATCAATCACTGGCAGAAGACACGATGGCAGCAGACTATCCCGATATTGATATTGCGCCATTTATCGATCACTCCCTCTTAACGCCAACTGCGACTCCAGAGCAGGTTGAGCAGTGGTGTGAAGAAGCATACAGATTCAATTTTGCGGCGGTTTGCTTGCACCCCGCCTATGTCAAACAAGCAGTCGAACTCCTACACGGCAAGAACCCGAAAGTCTGTACGGTGATTGGCTTTCCTACTGGTGCAACGACTTCAGCAGTGAAACTGTATGAGGCTCAAGAAGCGGCGGATAATGGGGCCACTGAGTTGGATGTGGTAATGAACTTGGGCTGGTTGAAAGCTGGAAAAACTGAAGAAGCCCACCGGGAAATTGCCGAAATTTGTGAAGAGACGGGGCAAACTGTCAAGGTAATTTTAGAAACCAACCTGTTGACAGATGCGGAAAAAAAAATAGCTGCTGAAATAGCTATGGAGGCGGGAGCGGCATTCTTAAAAACTAGTACAGGTTGGAATGGTGGTGCAACAGTGGCAGATGTACGACTTTTGCAGGAATTGGCAAAAGAAAGGGTAGGAATTAAAGCTTCGGGTGGTATACGCACTATCAATCAAGCCCTAGACTTAATCGTAGCGGGTGCTACTAGATTAGGCACATCTCGCGGTATCGATTTGATCCGCCAGCGCGATAACCTGGGAAAGGATGAATAGTCATTTGTTTCTCGTTCTAGCCCGCGGGAAACTGCTGGCACGTCTAGGTCATTTGTCCTTTGTCCTAACCTAATGACCAATGACCAATGACCAATGACCAATGACTAATGACTAATGACTAATGAGTAATGACTAGAACCTACAAAGCAACGGGAATTAATCTTAAAACTCAGGTGCTGGGAGAATCGGATAAAATAGTGACGATTTTAACACCAGAATTTGGTCTGATTCGAGCAGTGGCTCCAGGGGCACGCAAGCACAACTCCAGCCTGGGCGGCAGGAGTGGTATGTTCGTTGTGAATGAACTATTGATTGCGAAAGGGCGATCGCTTGATAAAATTACTCAAGCACAGACGTTAAAAACTTATCCTGGTTTAGCTAAAGATTTGGGAAAATTGGCTGCCAGCCAGTATTTAGCAGAAATAGTCCTGTGTCAAGGTTTGAGCGAACAACCCCAAGAAGAACTTTATGAGTTGTTCAATGAACATCTCCATCGGTTGGAGGCGTTGTCTAGTGCTAAGGCATCTGGTGTTTTGGCTCATCTGGCTCATGGGGTGTTTCACCTTTTAGCCTTAGCAGGAGTAACGCCGCAAGTGCAAATCTGCTGCCTATCTGGGCGTTCGCTAAAGCCAGACTTTACAGACCCCAACTGGCAGGTAGGATTTAGCATCCCTGCGGGTGGAACGGTTTGCTTAGAAGCTTGGGAACGTTTACGAAGAGAGGGAGAGAGAGAGAGGGGGATACAAAGAAATTCATCTTTTTCTCCATCACCTAATCGCCCCATTATTCCATCACCGCCAAAACCTGGCTCCCAAACAGTTGTTGTGCATCGGCAAGAAATACCTGTGATTTCTAGTCGTGCGGGTGCCATGGAACTGGCTTTGCTTCAACATCTGTCACAACCAGAGATAATGCAAATTGATGGTGCTAGAGATCATCACTGGTTATCTGTTGAGCAGATTTTGCGCCAGTATGCTCAGTATCAATTAGGTCGCCCTATTCGCTCTGCTACCTTGATCGACTCTTATTTTGCTGCCAACCATGATGCAACCGTCTGATTTGGATAATAAAATCCTGCCTTTGTCACCAAGCCTCGCCAAAAAACAGAATAGGGTATCAGAACCTACAGTCAGGAATCACTTGAGCGCCGTTTCCAAGTGTACACCTAGTCAAATCAATGGCCAAGAAATGTCCCCAAAAGATGTTTCTAAAAACGATCAAAGTTGGACAGCCCAGATCCCAAAAACTGATGTTCCAAGTCAATCAGAAACACAATCTGAGGACAAATTAACCACTACTCAAGGAGATAGCAACGGACAGAGTTTGCCAGTAACTACTATTCCAGAAAAAGAACCACAAAAATTAGATGGATCTGGTTCAGGTGGAGAAGCTGGTTCAGGAAATGTCAAACAACAGGGATTTTTGCCTGTATTAAAAAACCCTAATTTCCTGGCTCTTTGGGGCGGTCAAGTTTTCTCCCAACTAGCAGATAAAGTTTATTTAGTGCTGATGATTGCTTTGATTAATACTCAGTTTCAGGCTAGTAATCAGAGTATTAGTGGTTGGGTGTCAGTTTTGATGATGGCTTTTACGATTCCCGCCGTATTATTTGGTTCCGTTGCTGGGGTATTTGTTGATCGTTGGTCGAAAAAGGCTGTGCTGGTGGCGACGAATATGTGGCGCGGCATCCTGGTTTTGTCAATTCCCTTCCTGCTGTGGTTGACTCATGGCTGGAAACCCATAGGAGTCCTGCCAGTGGGTTTTTTGATCATCCTGGGTGTGACTTTTTTAGTTTCCACGCTGACGCAGTTTTTTGCACCGGCAGAACAGGCGGCAATTCCCTTAATAGTAGAAGAACAGGATTTACTCTCGGCAAATTCGCTTTATACGACAACGATGATGGCATCGGTGATTGTTGGGTTTGCTGTTGGGGAACCATTGTTAGCGATCGCCGATGGACTTTGGCTGCAAATTGGTGGTAGTGGTAGTTTGGGCAAAGAATTTTTAGTAGGTGGTAGTTATGCGATCGCTGGACTAATTTTGTTCCTGTTGGCAACTAACGAAAAACACCACGACCCCGGTACAGAATTCCCTCACGTATTCTCTGACTTGCGGGATGGTTTTGCCTACCTCAAAGCAAATCATCGCGTCCGCAATGCTTTGCTTCAGCTGATTATCTTGTTTTCTGTCTTTGCAGCATTAACTGTTCTAGCCGTTCGCATGGCGGAAATCATTCCTAACATGAAAGCCTCTCAGTTCGGCTTTTTACTAGCAGCCGGCGGTGTTGGTATCGCTGCTGGAGCAACAATTCTCGGTCAATTTGGTCAACGCTTCTCCTATATCCAACTAAGTCTGTGTGGTTGTATGGGCATGGCAGCATCCCTGATTGGTCTATCAATATTTACAACTCAACTGTGGCTAGTTCTGTTACTGGTGGCGCTATTAGGTATCTTTGGGTCGCTAGTGGGTATTCCCATGCAAACAGCGATTCAAACAGAAACACCTCCAGAAATGCGTGGTAAAGTCTTTGGTTTACAAAACAATGTAATTAATATTGCTCTCTCCTTACCTTTGGCATTAGCAGGTGTAGCAGAAACCTTTTTGGGATTACAGGCAGTTTTTTTGGGATTAGCAGCGATCGTCTTTTCAGGAGGTATATTAACTTGGTATAACTCACAGAAGTAGTTATCAGCTAACACGAGCTATTATTCATTACTTTTAAGTAATTAATATTTACTTAAAGCTTTTCTGTTCATGGTAAACTGTGGTCAGTGAAAATTTATCACATACTTGCGGGATATCAATCTGACATTAGTCAGAATAAGTTGTTTAAACATGAGAAACTAACAACTTATAAGTAGAATAAATAAAGCCATAAATCAACTGGTTTAATAGCTTAAAATAGGCTTTTTAAACTAAATTCTGTTGAAAATTTGTAATAACTAAAAGACCAGCAAGTATAGCTAGATAAAATAAAAATCACGAAGGACACACAAGTAATAGATCAAACCCGCTTTTCTAACAGCTAAATAAAGAATGCGTATAGCCTGGATTGGAAAAAAATCACCCTTTTGTGGCAATGTTACCTACAGTAGAGAAATTACAAATGCCTTACTAGACAAGGAACATCAAGTTAGCTTTCTTCACTTTGCCCAAGAAGAATCTGAACCTGACAACTGGCCAAATCTCCGAGAGGTTTCCCTACCTTTCATTTACAAGTCGCAGGTTTACACAATTCCCACTTTTAAAGCGACCAAAGTTTTAACCGATTCGCTGCGGAAAATCAAGCCAGATATAGTCCATGCTTCATTGACACTATCTCCTCTAGACTTTTTTCTACCGGAAATCTGTGAGGAACTGAAGTTGCCGCTAGTTGCCACTTTTCACACACCGTTTGCTGGCAAGGGGGCAAAGCTGATATCGGGAACACAACTTTTGGCTTATCAGCTTTACGCGCCTTTTTTAGTTAACTACGATCGCGTGATTGTATTTTCTCAAATTCAGCGAGAATTATTGGCAGGTATGGGTGTGAGGAAAGAAAATATTGCCGTAATTCCCAACGGTGTTGATACTGTCAAGTATTCTCCAGGATTTTCTCAAGTCAAATCAGAATTTAAAGCCGAACGCTTGTTTGTCTATCAAGGTCGCATAGCGCCCGAGAAAAATGTCGAAGCCCTCCTCCGGGCTTGGAAGCAGTCGGCAATGGGGCCTAGTAGTAAGTTGCTAATTGTTGGGGATGGTCCTTTGAAGTCTTCCTTAGAGCCATTTTATGGTTCAGAATACGGCATTATCTGGTTGGGATTTGTAGCTGATGAAGACCGACGCATCGAAATTTTGCGGGGTGCAGATGTATTTATTTTGCCTTCATTGGTAGAGGGTTTGTCCCTATCTTTGTTAGAAGGTATGTCATGTGGGCTAGCTTGTTTAGCAACAGACGTGGGTGCAGATGGAGAAGTATTGGAAAAGGGCGCAGGTATAGTTATTAGTACTAAAACAGCGCGATCGCAATTAAGAACCCTCTTGCCAGTCTTGCAAGACCATCCAGAGTTAACAACCTTACTAGGGCAAAAAGCCAGACAGCGTATATTAGACCGCTATACCCTAAGTAAAAATATTACTCTACTCGAAGAACTTTATAAAGAAGTTTTAGCACAGCGACCTCTACCGCTAAGTCGCAGAGCGTAAGGGATGCCAGTTGTTACAATGAATAGCGCAGCAATAGCGAGTTAAACGCTATGCACAATCGCTAACGCTTCTCTACCGAGACGCTGTGCGAATGCTATCGAGCGTTGGGAAACTCCGCAAGGCACTTGCTCCCCTAAGTGTATTTATTTCAAAATCCTATATAAAGCATCAGTTTGTAATTGATTATCATCCTATATTTTCAATTCTTGATCTAGTTCATGACAGACAGTGGCTTGGACATACTCACCTGTTAGACTAGGTGTCATCATAAAGTCATAAAATGTAAATCATTCTCGGCAAAAATTAATATATTAGTTAACATTAAATAATAAATAACAGTAAATTAAAGCTACACAATCAACAAATGACTACAATCCTCGACATAAAAACATTATATGAATCCAATTACCTGCAATGGTTAGAGGAGACTATTAAATGTCTAAAAAATCGACAATTAGCAGACATTGACTATGAAAACTTAATAGAAGAATTGGAAGATTTGGCTAAGAATGAAAAAAGGCGAGTAAAAAGTTTGTTGGAACAAATTATTAGACATTTATTACTTTATCAATATTGGGATTTAGAAAAGCCAAAAAATGCTAACCATTGGGCTGCGGAAATTATTAGTTTTCGTAATCAAGTAAATGAAGATTTAAGTGCCAATTTACGCAAACATTTAGAGGATAATTTCAGCGTAATTTATAGCAATACTTTAGATTATGTTAAGACTAAAACAAAGCTAAATAATTTACCTGAATTATGTCCTTATACCTTAGAGCAAATTTTGGATAAAAATTGGTTGCCTTAATATTAAATTTTGATTCTTTGCACGAAACATATTCATGTGTATAACTTGTAGCTAGTTTCTGCAAAACGCGAACGTAGGATTTTTAAGTAAAAGTAATCATATTGATCAATTAATCTTTTAATTCTCCATTAAAGACCATCCTAAACTGGTTGGCTGTTCATAAACCCGCTTTAAAGTATTTATATCTCTGGGAGAAATAGGCGACGGGTTACGAACTTGGGAAAAGTATAGGGCATCAGTTTGTAGCGGACTATGACCCCAAATTCCCAGTGCATGACCGAATTCATGCCGGGTAGCTGCAATCAGATACTCACTTGTTTGACTGGGACTTAACAAGATGGTGAAGCGGTGGGATAAAACTTTGTTGCTGGTGTATAACTCGTAAGTAGTTTGTGCTGATCGCGCACGGGGTATATTACTACTAGGGGAAATTTGTAGAGGTGGCGCTTTTCGCACAATGGTAATATCAGCAATTTTTGGCTGTTCGACTATTGTCAAAGGCAAATAAGTACTCCATTCTTGTACACCCTGTAAGACAGCGTTAATCCATGCTTGAGCTTGTTTTTCGCTAAGGGCTTGTGGTGATTCTACGTAAACTCGAATGGGAAATTGCGACCAAACTAAATAACCTACTTGGCTTGTTGTGACTTGGGAAAAATAGTCACCACTGTTAATGCCATCTTGCCACTGTGCAAGTTTGGGCGGTAAGGGATGGGGTTTTCCCGGAGATGATGGAGGGAGAGAGATTATTAAGTCTGAATATGCATGTTTTGGTATTATTGTAAACCCATCACTCGACTGGATATTAATAAAAAAGATTAACAGCCCTGTGCCAATAAACAAGGCAAGAGCTGTAATTAACCGTCGTGAAATTAAATTTATTAGGGTGTTAAGTATCGGGTGTTGGGTTTTTTTCCCCATTGACCTATCCTTATTTAGGTAGCCAACCAGCACTTAAAACTACTGTTAAACCGAGAAAAATTACTGTCAATGCCCAAGTGATTCGGTTTAAGGTGTTTTCTGCACTCTTGGTGCTGCTAAATAGCTGGGCTTGTCCGCCAATGGCTCCAATACCATCACCTTTGGGGCTATGCAGCAAAACTAAAATAATCAAACCAGTGGCGGAAAACGCCCAAATGCCTTGCACGATATTAGTAACTGTCATGGTAGCAATCTCATTTATAAAAAGTTTCAAAAAACAGACTACAGGAGTTAGGAGTTTTAAGTGAACTCCTAACTCAGCGCTCAGAACTCTTTTACAGTCCTACTTGCACAGGGGTACGAGTACGTTGCAGCTCATATTCTGCTGTTTTTAGCAGCGATCGCCCGGTCATTTCTGGTGGCTGAGGTAGCTGTAAAATCTCTAGAATTGTGGGGGCGATGTCGGATAGCTTGCCATCGCTTCGCAGTTCGACATTTGTACCATATCCAGGGATTTTGACTTTCTCTCCTTCCACCAAGATGAAGGGGACTGGGTTAGTGGTATGAGCCGTCCAGGGATTACCCCCTTCATCTAGCATATACTCAGCGTTGCCGTGGTCGGCAGTAATAATTGTTGTACCACCTGCTTTGATAACGCTCTCTAACAAGCGACCCAAACAGCGATCGACTATTTCAATTGCTGTAATGGTAGCGTCTATTTGACCAGTATGCCCTACCATGTCTGGGTTGGCATAGTTAATCACAACTAGGGAATATATACCCTTTTGAATCGCAGCAGCAGCAACATCTGTAACTGCTGCTGCTGACATCGCTGGGGCGTGATCGTAAGTAGCTACCATTGGGCTGCTTACTAATTCCCGATCTTCTCCAGCAAAAGGTTCCTCCAGACCCCCATTAAAGAAATAGGTGACGTGGGCGTATTTTTCTGTTTCGGCGGTGCGGAATTGATTCAGACTATGATTGGCTATCACTTCTCCCAGAATGTTACTGAGATTCTGAGGCTCAAAGGCTACAGCCACGGGTAAGTCTGAATCATACTGTGTAAAGGTGACAAAAGACAGGGGTGTGATTTGCTGTCTTTCAAAACCGTTAAAAGTGGGACTGACCAAAGCTTGAGTCAGTTGTCTGGAGCGATCAGGGCGGAAGTTGAAAAATATCACCCCATCCCCTGGTTCTATTGCGCCGGGTGCAATTCGGATTGGGTTGACAAATTCATCTTTTATCCCTTCGGCGTAAGATGCTTGCAAGATTTCCACAGCGTTGCGATTATCACCTGAACCATCTTGAGTCATCACGTCATAGGCGCGTTTGACCCGATCCCAGCGGTGATCGCGATCCATCGCGTAGTAGCGACCGCTGAGGGTGACTATGCGCCCAATGCCTATACGGTCTATATAATCTTGCAGCAGTGTTATTGCTCTTACACCGTCAGTTGGGGCGGTGTCACGACCATCGGTGATGGCGTGAATACAAACTTCTGAAATTCGCTGGTCTTTGGCTAAGTCAAGTAGTCCGAATAGATGGGTAATATGCGAATGTACCCCTCCCTCAGAACAAAGGCCTACTAAATGCAGCTTGCCATTCCGAGAGCGAACTTCCTGGCAAATTTTGACGAGTGCTGGGTTTAAGGCAATAGAACCATCTTCGACCGCATCAGAGATGCGTACTAGTTCTTGCGGTACAACTCGCCCAGCACCAATGTTCAAATGACCAACTTCCGAGTTGCCCATTTGACCCTCTGGCAACCCTACGGCTTTTCCTGATGTGCGGATGAGGGTATGCGGGTAAGCTGTCCATAAACTGTCCACAATGGGAGTTTTAGCAGCATTAATAGCGTTTCCTCGCTTCTCCTCGCAGTAGCCCCATCCGTCTAAAATGACTAGCACCACAGGAGCAACAGGTGCTTTGGTCATAGTAAAATTGCCCTTTACTTTTTGTAATACCCGAATGATACCACTGCTAATCCACGCCGCAAGTGAATTTTTGCTTATTAATTTATTTTATGAAAGACTTGCAGTTTTTTGAAATTTTTTTTAAACTTTAGCGATTTTTCTGTAATTTTGTTGAGCGCTAATAATAAGTGATTACTTAGTAGTAGCATTTTAGCACTCCTACTAAGTCCGTATTCAATCTCTTATTTCTTTTTGGTAGAAGCTTTTGCAGCTTTTTTAGCAGCTTTTTCAGCAGCGATCGCAGCTAACTTTGCTTGTTCTTTTTCTTCGGCAATTTTCTGGAGATAGTAATGATAGTCTCCTAAGTAAACCCGAAATTCACCATCACGAATCTCGACGATTTTGTTAGCTACTTGAGAAATAAAGTAGCGATCGTGGGAAACTACAATTGCCGTACCATCATAGTTTTTAAGCGCTTCTTCCAGCATTTCTTTCGCTGGAATATCTAGGTGGTTTGTCGGCTCATCTAAAATTAGTAAGTTCGCTGGACGTAAGAGCATTTTTGCCAACGCCAAACGAGCTTTTTCTCCTCCACTTAATGCCCCGACTGCCTTAAATACAGTATCGCCAGTAAATAAGAAGCGTCCCAAAAGCGTGCGGACTTCTTGATTATCCCAGTCTGGAACTTCATCATGGATAGTTTCCATGACAGTTTTCTTCAAGTCTAAGGCTTCAGCTTGATTTTGTTCAAAGTAACCGGGGATAACATTATGATCGCCTAATTGAACGCTACCTTCTGTGGGTGGTTCCATACCCATAATTACGCGCAGAAGGGTAGATTTTCCAGCACCATTGGGGCCAAGAAAAGCAATGCGATCGCCTCTTTCAATTAGCAGATTTGTTGCCAAAAACAAGATTTTATCACCATAAAGATGAGTTAAATCTTTAATATCCACTACCTCGCGTCCACTGCGGGGTGCAGGGGGAAAACGGAAATGTAGAGTTCTTACCCCAGCAATAGGTGCTTCAATGCGCTCAATTTTGTCGAGTTGCTTTTCCCGGCTTTTTGCCTGGGTACTGCGGGTAGCACTGGCGCGAAATCTATCAACAAAGGTTTGCTGTTTCTCTAATTCTTTTTGCTGGCGTTCGTAAGCACTAAGCTGTGCTGATTGGCTTTCGGCTTTTTGTTCCAAATATGCCGAGTAGTTACCAAGGTAAGTACTGGAAACACCACGTTCAGTTTCCACAATTTGGGTGCAGAGGCGGTCAAGGAACTCCCGGTCATGGGAGACTATTACCATCGGCGTAATCAGCCCTCTGAGGTAATTTTCCAACCACTCAATGGTTTCTAAATCTAGGTGGTTAGTCGGTTCATCCAGCAGCAACAAGTCGGGTTTTTGCAGCAGAATTTTACCTAAACTCATCCGCATTTGCCAACCACCACTGAAGGCACTGACGAGGCGATCGCCATCTTCTAGCCCAAACCCCATCTCTGGTAAAATTTTCCCGATGCGTGCATCTAAGTTGTAGCCGTCTAAGGCTTCAAATTTGCGCTGCAACCGATCCAACTTGTCGATCAGTCGATCCAGTTCGTCTGGGTTAGCCGTTTCCATCTCTTGTGGTATGTGCGCCAGAGACAACTGTACTTCGTTAGCTTCTTTGAAGACAGTCCAAAATTCTTCTCTAACGGTGCGGGTGGGGTCTACTTCAAACTCTTGGTTGAGGTAGGCTATATGTAAGCTATTAGGACGGATAATTTCGCCTGCGGTGGGTTCCATTTCCCCAGAAATGATTTTGAGTTGGGTAGATTTTCCAGCACCGTTGACACCGACTAAGCCAATGCGATCGCCTGGTTTAACTTCCCAGTTGATATCTTTGAGAACTTCGCCTGTGGGATAAATTTTACTTATATGTTCTAGTCGCAGCATTAAGTTTCTCTCAGGTAGGGAGTGGGTGGTTGAGGACGAAGTACTAACACCGCCTCTAATATTAACAAAAATTAACTATAAATTCGTCGTGAGAAAGTCTGGAAGCCGCAAACCAAATTTGGCTTGAGCCACGGATAAAATTTACCACATCTATCTTAAGGCTGGCTTTGTGTTACTTGTCTAACTTCTTCCACACTCAAATCTAACGCCTCTGCTACTTGTTCTACAGTCAACCCTGCTGCCAACATTGCTGGTACTGCTTTTAGTTTCCCTTGAACCTTACCTTGTTCAATACCTTGTTCAACACCTTCCTGAAAGGCTTCCTGATAAAATCTGGTTTGCTTTAACTCGCTTAAGCTAAACATTTGCTCGATCTCCTCCCTACTCATTGTGGGAAACTTGTAAACCAAAATAGTCTCTATAAATTGTCATAATTGCTGCTGTTTTGGTGGTGAGTTTATCTCTGACTTTGTTCTGTCTATCAACTCCCTTGCTTGGACAATTGCGATATCGTCGGTTGCAATTACTAATTTAGCAGTTGCAATGCCAATTGGAAGCGATGCACCTTCACCTAATTCATCCAAATAAATGCGCCTGACGCGCCCACTTGTAAAAAACTCACGGTAATGTTTGATATTGCCTGTATCTAAATTCCTGTTGGGGTATAAAACCACAGCACCCCAGTCAAAATAATTCGTAATTGTTAATTCGTAATTCGTAATTATTACCCCACACAGAAATGCAGTAGCTTGAAGAAGGAATCAAATTTATTTTTTATCAATAAATTGATTTCCTCCGTACTCTCAATGGATTAATAATTTATAATTAATGGACTCTTCACTACGAATGACGAATTACGAATTAAAAATGATGATGTCTGTTTTCACAACTTTATATCATTTGAACATTTTGATTTGCTGTTCATGTGTTGCTTGATTCTTCAGAACCATCTCGCACTTTAAGCAATTGCTCTTTTGCCATCCCTAATATACGTGATAAGGGCGAGGGCGCTAACAAACTATCATCAAATGCTTCTCCAGCATAAATATTATTCAGTTCAGTGGGAGATAATTTAAAGGTATTGCAGAATTTAGCAAACTCCTGGTTACTCAAGTCAAGCTCTTTTTGCCTATCCTGAAGTAAAACTGCGATCGCTCTAGTTCCATGCTTTGGACGCTCACTAGTTTTTACATATTTTTCCATTAAAAAATTGACTTTCCTGGTATCGCCACCGATTTTTTTAATTAAATCAGTGCAAGCCATTTTTAGCGCTTTCTTTAAAACTTCTTCTTCATTTAAAATTTTAATAATTTCACTGGCATATTCTGGTTTAAAAAATCCCACCAAATTACCTTGATGGTAAACTGGTATATAAGGATTATTCGTTTCAAGTTGCCAATCTAAAGGCTCATTGCGTAGCGACATAGCTGCACCCCTAAACATTTTAAGATTGCACCATTTTAAAACCATTTATTCCTTAACTGCCAGTAGAATAACCTATTACTGGCAATTAGAAATCGCAGCTATACAGACAAAACCCACAGAGATGGGTTTCAACTTGCTGGAGTCCACGCAGACGGACTTAGTTTGTGCAGCCATTACGTATTTATACCAGAACCTTTAACTCAACCAAAATTAGCGATCGCCAGGTGAATCAATGCGATTTTACTACTCACACGCCTAGTTTTGTGATTCGTATTCTTCAAAAATTATTACAGCAGCTTCTAAGTATCGATCTAATAGACGACGAGCGGATATATCAGGTAATACTAATTCGACTGCCCTAGTGGTTTCCATTACTCCACCACGATCTTCTCCATCTTTAAAAGCTGCGATAGAACCCCATAGTCGAGCTATTGCAGTTTGAATTTCTTCCCTTTCAGGCAAATACCATATTTCTCGACTAATTTCATTACACTGTAAAGGAGTTAAAAAATTTGGCTCCGACAAAGCTTGCTGAATATATTTATTAAGCTGGGAGAGTTTGTCCGATTCAATCTCAGATGAATATATTTGTATGCATTCTATTGCCCATTGAATTGCCAAACTACAGTGATATTTTTGTAATTTTAGTGCAATTGGATAAGCCCAAAGTATTTGTTTTTGCGCTATAGTTTGTTTTACATTTTCTATTACTTCTTTCATAGATATAACTATATCTAACTAACTTGAAGTAAGACTTATAAGTATATAATTTTTTTGACCTCGTTCTACTTAAGGTATCTCCAAATAACAAATGAGCGTCATAAAAATGGTAGTAATTATCCTTCCCAGTCTTGACGAGTATCGCACAGAAAATTGTCTGCGATCGCATCATCAAATAAATAGGGGCAACGCTCTGGAAAAGCTCGTAATGGTAAGTTAGTTTCTCGTAACGCCAAATCCACTCCCACTTCAAAGCCATCTAACAAAGCTTCTTCTATTCGAGACTTTAAGCTAGGGTTCTGCCGCAGATGCCTATGAATGGCGCGGCGCTGTTCTCGAATTGTTAAAAACCAACTGCGACAACGTTGTTCGGGTTGATACTCCCACTTCAAGAGATGACCGAGTAATACACTCAGACGACTCACGAGTTCCCGATACTCCTGTCTCCCCAAAGCTTGAATTTCCTCTTGCAGGTTTTGCCAGTCTAGTTCCATAACTAGCCTTTGTTCTAACGCTTTAGCCTGCTGCTGTGTCCAGCCATAAAAGTCTTGGTCATACAAAAAAGGTTTGTCCATAGAGTTGAACCTTGACAGCAAGAAACCACGAGCTAGTTTGAGGCAATTTTATGCTAGGGACTTCCAAGAAATAAATTATCTAAATAAACGAACCACAGAGACACAGAGAACACAGAGGGAGAAGAGATAGAGAGAATTTTTGCGTTAGTTTTGGGATATTGTTTTATTTGGAAGTCCCCTAAATCGCCCTTAAAAAACTTAATTACGAATTACGAATTATTTTAGTATTCAACTTGCTTTTGCTTCATCCCCGGATGCTTCAGCCACAGCCGCCAATCTATCTGCCGCAGCTTGCACGATTTGGGCCACTTGGGCCAAAGGCATGTGCTGGATTTGTCTAAGAATCAGACTCAAATCTGAGGTTTCTGGAATTGGCTTGCCATCTATGCAGCTGATTAACTCTTCCATTGTGTAGCCTGCTTTCGATGCGATTCGAGCCAAATTTTCTGTATCTGGAACCTTCACACCTTTTTCCCACATCTGAACGGCAGTAGCAGATACTCCCAAAAGCTTACCAAATGCTCGCTGACTCATTGAACCGCGAGCTAGTTTAATGATTTCAATCAGTTTTTGTTTGCTTTCGATCTTCACTGCTTATATAGCTAGCCAACTGTATTTACAAGTTTACTTTCAATATTACAAGTTTACTTTTATATTGACAGCCTTGTGTTTTAGTACTAAACTATATCTCTGGTTGTAAATCGGCAACTACAGGCATCAAGCTAGTAGAATAACCCATCTATCTTTAATCAACCCAAAAAACTTAGTTTGCTACGGCGGTTGTGCTAGTAGCTAGACTTTGCTGCGAAGAAATAATATCGAAGGTGCATCATGTTTCGCAAGCCACGCAAAATTAATCAATATCGCCGCAAAGGTAAAAACCTTATAGCCACTAATAAAATTAAACCAGAACAGTGGAACATTTCTGACGCAGAAACTAAAGAAGCTTTAAAAGTTAAAGGCTACGATGTTAAGCAAATCAAAAAAATCCACCTTCTGAAACATCAAGTATGTATTTCCTACTGGGATGCAAAAGGCAATATATGCAGCAGCTTTTTTAGCTACCGGATTTTTGCACGTTGGCAAGAAGAAGTGGAAAAGCTAATTTATACTTGTGAAACCCTGAAGGAATGGGCGAAGTTAAATTACGTTATGAAGTACGAATTTGCTTATTACCATTATCCCAGTGAAATAGAAGATACACTCCACGCAATATTAGAAAACCACCTGTTTGTGTTAAAAGTAACAGAAGAACAAGTGGTTTTACAGGATATTTAACCAATACAGTTCAGAATGAGCAACAAAACCCTCATGTAGAGACGCGATTTATCGCGTCTTCAAAGACCAATTATCTACACCAATAACCCTTGACTGAACCGTATTGGCATATTTAACAACAGAAATTAGTTAGCGGCAGAAGTCGCTAACTCCGCCAGACGTTCCTGTTGGTCTAGAGATATACAAGATTGGATAAGCGTCTCTAAATCACCATCCAAAACAGGGGTAAGAGAATAATTCTGACCTAACCGATGATCGGTAGCGCGGTTATCTTTATAATTATAGGTGCGAATTTTTTCTGATCGCGATCCAGTACCAACTTGCGATCGCCGCATGGAAGTAACAGCTGCTTGTTGTTCGCTTAATTTGATGTCATACAACTTCGCCCGCAGAATTTGCATAGCTCGTTCTTTGTTTTGCAACTGACTGCGTTCTTCTGTACAGAAAATGCGTATTCCCGTCGGTTTGTGCATCAAGTCAACGGCTGTTTCCACCTTGTTGACGTTTTGTCCACCAGCACCACCAGAACGAGCTGTAGTCATTTCAATATCTTTCGGGTCAATGTGAATTTCCACATCATCGACCTCTGGCATAATCGCCACGGTAGCTGTGGAAGTATGAACTCGTCCTCCAGATTCAGTTGCCGGCACGCGCTGCACACGATGCACTCCAGCTTCAAACTTTAGCTGGCTGTAAACATCATTACCTTTAATTTCGAGAATGACCTCTTTCCAGCCACCCATTTCTCCTCGAGATTCGCTCACTAGAGAAACTTTCCAACCTTGAGTCTGGGCATAGCGGGTGTACATCTGCATCAAATCGCCAGCCCAAATACTTGCTTCATCGCCACCAGTACCAGCGCGAATTTCCAACATGATATTCTTTTCATCATTGGGGTCGCGTGGTAGCAGTAAAACTTTCAGGCGAGACTCTAAGTGTTCTATTTTTTCTTCAAGTTCTTTTACTTCCAGTGATGCCATTTCTTGCAACTCTGGGTCACTTGCAGATTCTTTGTAAACCTGACGCGCTCCTGTCAAGTCTTCTTGGGCTGTTTTCCAAATTTCATAAGTATTAACTACCTCTTCCAAAGAAGAACGAGACTTAGCAATTTCTTGATACTCATCAGGATTGCTAGCGGTATCGGGGTCGCCAAGACGACGTGTTAATTCATTAAAAGTTTGTTCAACGGATTTTAGTTTGTCCAGTAAGTATGATTCAGCCATGACGATTGTGATCGCTCCTTAAAAAATAACAAATTGGCTCGAGCATATAAATGAAAATCGACCCAGCTGATGCAGGGCCGTCGTTAACAGCAGAGCCAACCCGCTACTTTTTGTTTTGATCGTCGCCAGATGTTTGAGTACTGCTCATGCCGTACTTGCGGAGGAAGCGCTCTACTCGACCTTCAGTGTCAATAATCTTCTGAGTGCCGGTGTAAAATGGGTGATTTCCAGACCAAACATCTACATGCAATTCTGGCTTGGTAGAGCCAATGGTCATAACAACTTGACCGTTGCAGTAAACTTTAGCATCTGGATACCACTTGGGGTGAATATCAGCTTTAGCCATTGTTCTTTTTGTGATGAATCTATATAAATTATAACTTTCAGCGTTCAATTGCAGCTAGAAGAAGGCAGAAGGTAACAGGTTACAGGTAACAGAAAACTATCACCTGTCCCCTGTAACCTATCACCTTCTTCATCAATGCCCAATTTCCTAACGCTTAGAGTACTGGGGTGCTTTCCGAGCTTTATGTAAACCATATTTCTTCCGCTCTTTTGCTCTCGGATCGCGAGTCAAATAACCTTCGGTTTTCAAAGGTGGGCGGTTGTCTGGATCGAGTTGGCACAAAGCACGAGCAACTCCCAAACGAACAGAATCAGCTTGTCCGGTCAAGCCGCCGCCTTCTGCTTTCACCAAAATGTCATATTCATTTTCTAGTCCCAGAGTTTCCAGGGGTGCTTTAATCACTCCCAGGTAGTTGGGGTTGAATTGGAAATACAAGTTTCCATCTTTACCGTTCACAATCAGTTGACCGGTTCCTGGAACCAAGCGTACCCGTGCTACTGCGTTCTTACGACGGCCAGTACCCCAGTATACGGCGCGACCGCTATTAGCATCTGCTACTACCATTAATTTTCTTCTCCAGGAATTGTACTAACTTTTAGTTCTTTAGGTTTTTGAGCATCGTGAGGATGTGTAGGGCCAGCGTAGACTTTCAGCTTGGTGAACAACTGCTTACCCAGGCTATTTTTAGGTAGCATACCTTTAACAGCTTGTTCTAAAATCCGCTCTGGTATGCGCTGTTGCAGTTTAGCAAAAGTTTCGGTTTTCATTCCACCGGGACGACCAGAATGGCGACGGTAAAGCTTTTGAGTGCGCTTTTTGCCAGTGACTGCGACTTTCTCGGCATTGATGACGATTACGAAGTCACCTGTATCTAGGTGGGGTGTATATTCGGGTTTCTTTTTGCCTCTCAATACTTGAGCGATTTCGCTGGCGAGGCGACCGAGGCGTTTATCGGTGGCATCTACTATGTACCACTCACGCTCAAGGGATGCTTGAGAAGGAAGGTATGTTTTACTCGTTGTCATTTGTCATGTGTCCTTTGTCATTTTTAATTTGTCATTAGTCATTTGTCAGTTGTCATTAGTTGTTACTAAAAACCAATGACTAATGACTCTTGACTAGTGACGAACTTTGGCAAGGTGTCGTACCAAATCTCTTTTGGAAAGGGAAAATCTGGATAGCCGACTCGCAACAAGCACAAGCCTTGAGGCGGTGCGGCGTGTTTCACCTCTTCTCGACGTTGTTCTTTCCAGAGTTCGGTGAAGCTAGAAAGTGTCCGTTGTTCAGAACCTACTTGTACCAGCATCCCTACCAACAGCCGTACCATGCCATACAAAAATCCATCTGCCTGTATTTCAATATGGATAAATGGCCCACTGCGACGACACTCTGCTGCTTGTACCTCTACCCAGGAATGTGATCGCTTTGAGCCTGCACGGTGAAAAGCAGCTAAGTGATGCTTTCCCAAGAGAGGTTTCAAGGCAGCTTGGATTAAAGATTCATCCAGGGGTGCATAATAATAATGCCAACTGAAGGGTCTTACAAACAAGTTAAGCCGATTTTCAGTATATATTGTGTAGCGATACCGTCGATAGGCTGCACTAAAGCGAGCGTGCCAACGGTTATCGACACTAGCTGAAGCCCTGATTAATATATCTGGCGGCAGGTAGCTGTTGAGGATTGTTGCCCACTTGTGAGGCGGAATTAAACCTGTTGCTTCAAAATGGGCTACTTGAGCAGCAGCGTGAACTCCAGAATCGGTTCGCCCAGCACCGTGTAGTGTCACATGATGCCCAAGAATAGTAGCGATCGCTCTTTCTATCTCTTCTTGGACTGTCCGTTGTTTTTTTTGCCGTTGCCAGCCATGAAAATGAGTGCCCAGGTATTGGATTACCAAGGCTACTCGATGAGTTTGTGTAGGCTGGTGGCTTTCTAACATACAGAATTTGTCCTTTGTCTTTTGTCAATTGTCTTTTGTCAGTTGTCCTTTGTTGTTCACTAATGACCAATGACTAATGACCCTTCGGGTTCGCCAGTTACTCATGGGGGAAACCCCCAAGACCGCACTGGCTCACCAATGACTAATGACTTAAACCAATTCAATTATTGCCATTTTTGCATTATCGCCCCGACGCGGTACGGTACGCAGGATGCGGGTATAACCGCCCTGGCGATCGCCATATCGAGTTGGAGCTTGCTCAAATAGAGCGTGAACCAGTTGTTTGTCGAAGATATAGCCAAGGGCTTCCCGACGTGCTGACAAAGAGCCATTTTTGGCTAGGGTAATCATTTTTTCCACTTCACTTCTTAGAACTTTCGCTCTAATTAAAGTGGTGGTGATCTTACCATGACGGATCAGCTCGGTGGCGAGCGATCGCAACAAAGCACGGCGTTGATCGGCTGGTTTACTGAGTTTTTTGACGCGACAACGGTGACGCATAATTATGCACTATGAATTATGAAGGTTTTTCTTAAGGGTGTTTAGAGCCTCTTTCCATTGGCAGAGTGATGCCCAAGCGTCGCTGCAAAGCTTCCACGACTTCTTCTGCTGACTTCTGCCCAAAGTTCTTAATTTCTAAGAGGTCTTCTTGGGTATAATCCAACAAATCTGCCACAGAGTTAACTTGTGCCCGTTTGAGACAGTTATATGCCCGCACAGAAAGTTGCAACTCTTCGATGGGTATCTGGGCAGTTGGGTCGTCTGGAATCTCCGAACCTGTGTCTGTTGGTTCTAGGGAGATGTCTTTCAATGGGTTGAATAAATCTACCAAGATCCCAGCGGCTGAAGATAGTGCTTCTTGGGGGGAAATACTGCCATTTGTCCAAACTTCCAACAGCAGTCGGTCTTTTGGAATCAAGCCTTCCCCACGAGATTCTTCAACACTATAGTTAACTTTTCGCACTGGCATAAATATTGAGTCGATTTGCAGAAAGTCCAACGATGTGGCTTCCTCACGTCCTCGCTCTACAGTGCGATACCCTTTGCCTTTCTCGATCCGAAATTCCATTTCCAGCTTTCCACCCTCAGCGATGGTGGCTACATACTGGGTCGGATCGATAACTTCTACTTCACTGGGTAAATCAAAATGCGCCGCAGTGATAGTTGCTGGGCCGTTAACGAGTAATCTACCAATTTGGGGCTGCGAGGAATAGTTTTTTAGGATAACTTCCTTCATTTTCATGAGGATTTCCAGCACATCTTCCCGCACGCCCGGAACTGTAGCAAACTCGTGTGAAACGCCTGCAATTCGCACTGCTGTAACTGCTGTACCTTCTAGGTTGGACAGTAAAACCCGCCGCAGTGCGTTGCCAACCGTTGTTCCTTGACCGCGTTCTAGAGGTTCCAGAACAAATTTACTGTAATGGTTCCGACTTTCTTCAGTATTCGACTCTACACATTCAATCTGAAACTGCGCCACGGATGAGCCTCCCTTTTTCTAAGGTGCTGCTAGCAGACAAATCAATTGCCTCCCGAATTGACTTTATGTCCTGTAGGTCTAGGTTAATCAAACTACTAGTATAAAATTACGGTATAGTTTGATGCCCCTATTGAGCTTGCAGGCGCTAATAATATTTTGGGTAGCCCGAAGCTTAACATCTTTCCCTATGGGAAAATCTGACATGCTTCTGGTCGCCCAACTTTTCACCCAATAACAATTTGCACGTTAGACGCCCAAGCGATCATTGGAAGTAATTTTACTTACTTTGGTTGTAACTTCTCGCCTTCAATGCCCAAGTCTTGGTATTTAAACTCGACGGCGCTTGGGTGGACGGCAACCATTGTGAGGAATGGGGGTAATATCCCGAATGAGTGTAATTTCCAGTCCTGCTCCTTGAAGTGCCCGGATAGCGGTTTCTCTACCTGCTCCTGGTCCACTTACCATTACCTCAATTTGGCGCATTCCTTGATCAATGGCTCTACGGGCTGCACTTTCAGCAGCGGTTTGCGCTGCAAAGGGAGTTCCCTTTTTTGCTCCCTTAAAACCGCTAGAACCAGCACTAGCCCAGGAGATGACATCTCCATTTTGATCGGTAATGGTGACAATGCTATTGTTGAAAGTAGACTGGATGTAGGCCATTCCACTGGGTACATTCCGCTTCTGCTTCTTGCTCCCGGATTTTTTAGTTGGTTGTCTCGCCATACTTGTTTAGTTGATTTAAGGTAAAACTTGCTCTGATTAGCAAGTGTTGCAAAATTATTTCCCTGGAGCCTTCTTCTTCCCAGCCACTGTCTGCCTTCTGCCTCGACGGGTTCTGGCATTGGTACGAGTTCTTTGTCCTCTAACTGGTAAGCCCATACGATGGCGACGCCCTCTGTAGGTACCAATGTCAACTAAGCGCTTGATGTTCAAAGACTCCAAGCGCCGCAAGTCGCCTTCAACTTGATAGTTGCTTTCTATTTCGCCTCGTAGTGCTGTCACATCGGCATCACTTAAGTCCTTAACGCGGGTGTCTGGGTTCACACCAGTAGCCGCTATAATTTCTTGAGCGCGTGATAACCCAATTCCGTAAATGTAAGTTAGACCAATCTCGACGCGCTTATCGCGTGGAAGGTCTACTCCGGCAATCCGTGCCACAATGAACTCTCCCTATTGTTTTCGCAATTGCTGTTGGTTAGAAAAACGTGATTAATCGCGTTTTTTAGTTTTAATTAATGATATGCGTGTTGCAACTCACTCTGTTGGTAAGAGTGCTATCCTTGACGTTGCTTATGCTTGGGGTTTACGCAGATCACCATGACGCGACCACGACGTTTGATCACGTTACACTTTTCACAGATTTTCTTGACTGAGGCTCTAACTTTCATGCCTTTTATTTTTTGACTCCAAATATTAAATTATAGCATTTCTAGGGAAATTAAACCAGCTAATTGAGTAATAAACAGTCCTAAAAATGGTTTTATGGTAAAATTCTCTACATATACTTACTTCTTTCGTAGTCGATAGGTAATTCTGCCTTTGGTCAAGTCGTAAGGAGTTAACTCTACCTTGACGCGATCACCGGGCAAAATCTTGATATAATTGCGGCGAATCTTGCCGGAAATGTGAGCTAGCACGTTGAAGCCATTGTCCAAGTCAACGCGAAACATTGCATTGGGCAAGGACTCTGTAACCGTGCCTTCCATTTCAATCAAATCTTGCTTAGACAATTTGTTTTTTCCTCAACTCAACAATTTCGTGTTCAGTTGCAGCACTTCATCTGCAAGAAAACACACTTTAAGAAATATATCAACAGTTTATTAATATATCTTAGCTAAAATTGATCTTTTTCTTGGGAAGGGAATTGGTGAGTAGATAATTCCCGACTCCCCAATCCCCCTCTTGTTCAGGAAGCGATTACCTTTTGTAGTTCAGCAGTTACATCGTCTTGGGACTGATTGCCATTGACTGTTAGGAGTTTTTCGCGATCGCCATAATAATCAATTAAAGGTGCAGTTTCAGCGCGGTACACTTCTAAACGACGACGAATTACCTCTTCGGTATCATCTTTTCGTCCTCTAGCTAGCAAACGTGCGATTACAATTTCATCTGGTGCATCTAGATTGACTACCCTTTCGCCGCTCTGATGTATTTCTTCCAGTAACTTCTCCAGAAAAGCTGCTTGGGTTACTTTGCGAGGAAAACCATCAAGAATCCAACCATTTTTGGCATCTGGTTGACTGAGGCGCTCCTGTACCAAGTCCTGTACTAGCTGGTCGGGTACTAACTCGCCGCTATCAACATAACTTTGAGCCTTGATTCCCAGATGAGTTTGCTCTTTCATGGCTTGTCTTAATATTTCACCAGTAGAAATATGGGGAATATTCAAGTGTTCAGCCAAAGTTTGAGCTTGTGTTCCTTTACCAGCTCCAGGCGGCCCCAAGAAGATTAATCGCGTCACTATTATTTCACCATTCCTTCATAGCGCTGAGAGATGACATATGTTTGGACTTGTTTGGCTGTCTCGATTGCCACACCAACTAGAATTAACAAAGAGGTTGCACCTATTCCCTGGAAAGTTTTCACATTCAAAGCGCTTTCCACGGCGGTAGGGATAATAGCAACCAAGCCCAAAAATATCGCACCCAAAAAAGTGAGTCGGTTAGAAACGCGTTCGATATACTCGCTAGTTGCCTTGCCGGGACGAATTCCAGGAATACTAGAACCCATTTTCTTCAAATTCTGCGCCACGTCTACTGGGTTGAGAATCAACGAAGAATAGAAATAGCTGAAGAAAACGATGGAAACCATGTAGACCAAGGCATAGACCCAGGAGCTAGAACCGCTTGGACTCAAATAAGTGTTAACTATATTCGCCAAATCGGCATTTTTAGTAAAATTGGCGATTAGCAGTGGCAAACTGAGAATGGCAGCAGCAAAAATAATTGGCATCACGCCGCCTTGATTTAGCCGCAGGGGCAGATAGCTACGCTGCTCTGCCAAAACTCGCCGACCTACTTGGCGACGAGCTGAAATAATTGGGATGCGGCGCATTCCTTCCTGCACAATCACAATACCAACAATTGTCGCTAGGAAAACTAAGATCAGCACGATCACGCGACCTACTGTTTCCCGACCGCCAACTTGCACCAACTCGATGGTATCACCCAAAGCTTTTGGTAATGAAGCAACAATGTTGACAAAAATCAATAATGATGCACCGTTACCAATGCCCCGTTCTGTAATCAGTTCTGATGCCCACATTACAAACATAGAACCAGCAGTCAGAGCGATCGCAGTTTCAGCTACGAAGATTGGTCCTGGGTTTAAGGCAAATTGCTGGAGGAATAATGACGAGAAAGCTACACTTTGAAGAATTGCCCAACCTACAGTTACATAGCGGGTAATTTGCGATATTTTTCGTCGACCTGCTTCGCCTTCATTTTTCTGTAAATTTTCTAAAGATGGAATTGCAGCAGTGAGCAATTGGATGATAATAGACGCATTAATGAAGGGCAAAATCCCTAAAGCAAAGACTCCCAAAGTCGAAAGTCCTCGCCCGGAAAATATATCCAATAAGCCGAATATGGAATTACTCCCCGATATGGCTTCGGCAAATCTCGGTCTATCAATCCCTGGTACGGGTAAGAAAATACCCAGGCGAACCAAAATTAAAATACCGACGGTGACAAGCAGCCTACCTCTCAGCCCGGCTGCTTGTGCCATCTGCATAAAAGTTTCTTGAGCCGTTGGGGCTTTATCTCGACTGATCATAGAGTGCTACCTTTTTAGTGAACCAAGCACTGGCAGCGAGTTGGCTTACATTTAAGTGCGCTGTTCCGGCTCACTCATAAGACTTCACAACTCCCCCCAGCTGCCTCAATTTTGCTACGAGCTGAACCTGTGAAAGCTGCCGCTTGTACCTTGAGCGGAATGCTCAATTCCCCGTTACCTAAAACTTTCAATGGCCCCTTGACAGCAGTCAGGATACCTGCGGCTTTTAATGAGGTCAAAGTTACTTCCGTATTCGCGGGAAGAGAGGCTAGCTTCTCTACATTAATCGTAGTGTAAATCTTCTGATTAACAATCGGAAAGCCCTTCAGCTTAGGTAAGCGGCGGTACAATGGCTGTTGACCACCTTCAAATCCTGGTCTGGTACCACTACCAGAACGGGATTTTTGACCCCGCATACCTAAACCAGCACTAGCGCCTTGTCCGGCAGAAATACCTCTAGCTACACGCTTCTTGCGTTTCTTTGAGCCTTTTTGCGGCTTAACATCATGGAGTCTCATAAGTTATCAAGTTCTCATTTGTCGTTTGTCATTCGTCGTTTGTCATTTGTCATTTGTCCTTTGTTATTCACTAATGACTCATGACCAATGACTAATGACTAAATTAGATGTAGAGATTTTGAATAGGAATACCGCGATCTTCGGCGACTTCAGCAAGGGTACGCAGTGTAGATAAGGCATTAACTGCGGCTCTAGCATTATTGAGCGGATTGTTGGAGCCAAGTTGCTTGGCTAGAACGTTACGAACTCCTGCCAATTCCAAAACAGTTCGCACAGCACCACCAGCAATTACCCCAGTACCAGGTGCGGCTGGACGCATAATCACTTTTGCACCGCCACCGACACCATCAATAGGATGGGGGATGGAGTTGGATTTGGTGATTGGGATATCAATGAGGTGTTTTTTGCCATCGGCTACGCCTTTTTTAACAGCGCCAATTACATCTGAGGCTTTGCCTACTCCAACTCCAACCTGACCACGTTCGTTACCAACGACAACGATCGCTCGGAAGCTGAGTTTTTTACCACCTTTGACCACTTTACTCACGCGTCGGATTTGAATAACCCGCTCTTGCCAAGTGGTTTCTTCTTTTTTGGCACGCTTTGTTCTACTTTTACGCTCTGTTGCCATAATTTAGTGCTCTGGTGAACGTCATTTGTCTTTTGTCATTTGTCAGTTGTCATTTGTCTTTTGTCATTTGTCCAATGACTAATGACCAATGACTAATGACCAATGACTTTAGAAATCTAAACCAGCTTCGCGTGCTGCATCAGCTAATGCTTTGACACGACCATGATATAAGTTACCACCGCGGTCAAAGACTACTTTGGTGATGCCTTTTTCTAGCGATCGCACTGCGATCAACTTACCAACTTGCGCCGATGCATCGCGGTTTGCACATGACGCTAAACTAGATTTCAAATCTGGTTCTACAGTCGATGCAGACACGATGGTTTGATGCTGAGTATCATCAATTAACTGGGCATAAATATGCTCATTAGAACGAAATACCGCTAAACGCGGACGTTCTGGGGAGCCGATAACTTTGCCACGAACGCGTCGATGACGACGGTTTTTTGATTCTCTACGAGTAAGTTTCATTTCTACTTCTTACCACCCTTACCAGTCTTACCAGCCTTCCGTCTGACCACTTCACCGGCATAGCGAATGCCTTTACCTTTATAAGGTTCTGGTGGACGAACGGCACGAATTTTGGCGGCTGTGTTACCTACGATTTCTTTGTCATAGCCGCTAACAATGACATTAGTGGTACCTTCTACAGCAAACTGAATTCCTTCTGGTGGTTCAATTTGCACCTGATGGCTGTAACCCATGTTTAAAACTAGGTTACGCCCTTGAAGTTGTGCCCTGTAACCAACACCTTGAATTTCTAAACGGCGCTGAAAACCTTGGGAAACTCCCTCGACCATGTTGGCAACTAAAGTGCGGCTCAAGCCGTGAAGTTGCTTTGAAGTACGAGTTTCATCTCGACGATTTACCTGCAATATTTCTCCCTCTTGAGAGAGTGAGACATTAGGTGCTAGAGTGCGAGAAAGTTCTCCTTTCGGGCCTTTCACCACAATATTTGTACCATCGATCGCCACTTGAACTTTGGCGGGAATAGTAATTGGACGTTTACCAATACGAGACATGACTTTTTGTCCTTTGTTATTTGTCCTTTGCCTCTTGTCCTTTGTCTTTTACTAATGACAAATGACAAATGACTAATGACCAATGACTACCAAACGTAACAAAGCACTTCACCACCCAAGTTCTGACGCCGCGCTTCACGGTCAGTCATAATACCACTGGATGTAGAAATAATGGCAATGCCAATGCCGCCTAGTACCCTTGGTAATTCTTTTCTATTGGAGTAAACACGTAAGCCTGGCTTACTCACTCGCTTTAAGGCGGTGATTAGAGGCTGACGATTCTTCCCTTTATATTTCAGGGAAATCACCAGATTGTGCTTTACCCCTTCTTCTGCTTCTTCGATTTCAGCAATAAAGCCTTCCTCCCGTAGTACTTTGGCAATACTCCGGGTCATTTTTGTAGCTGGCACTTGTGTAGTTTGATGCCGCGCCAGGTTGGCATTGCGGATGCGCGTCAGCATATCTGCAATTGTGTCGTTAGCCGCCATCGTTCCCTCTATAGATGAACTTATTGATCGCGAAAGGGCATTCCTAATTCTTTAAGTAAGGCGCGTCCCTCTTCGTCATTTTTTGCTGTGGTGATGATGGAAATATCCATCCCACGCACTTGATCGATGCTGTCGTATTCGACTTCTGGAAAAATTAGCTGTTCTCTCACACCCAGAGTATAATTACCTCGTCCGTCAAAGCTTTTAGGGCTAACGCCACGAAAATCTCGAATTCTGGGTAGTGATAGGCTAACGAGCCGGTCAAAAAAGGCATACATCCGTTCGGCTCTGAGGGTAACCATGATCCCCACAGGCATTCCTTGACGAATTTTAAAGCCAGCGATCGCCTTTTTCGCCCGCGTTACCACTGGTTTTTGACCAGTGACTAAGGCAATTTCGTTAATGGATGCTTCCAGCGACTTCGCATTTTGAGCTGCTTCACCCAAACCCCGGTTAATAGTAACCTTTACCAACTTCGGTACTTGATGAACGTTGGTATATTGAAACTGATTGATCAGTTTGGGGACGATTGTCTCTTGATATAAGCTTTTGAGTCTTGTTGTCGCCATAGTTTTTTGTCCTGATATCCCTGGGCTTGGTCAGGGAACAAAGTTACGAGTTATGAGTTATGAGTCATGAGTTAAATTCTTAACTCTTAATTTCTAACTTCTAACTATTTATCCAGAATCTCGCCAGTTTTCTTGAGTTTTCTGACTTTTTTGCCTTCTGAGGTAAAGGTATAACAAACACGACTGGCAACATTTTGCTTGGTGGAATAAAGCATCACGTTGGAGCTATGAATCGGGAATTCTTGGGTGAGAATCCGCCCTGACTCCCCTTCTTGCTGGGGTTTGACGTGCTTGGTTTTAATGTTGACACCTTTGACCACAACTTTACTCAGTTGGGGAAGTGCCTGGATAATTTCACCAACTTTTCCTTTGTCTTTGCCAGCAATCACTTGTACGGTGTCGCCAGTTTTGACGTGCATTTTGTGGAATACTTTGGGCGTACCCTGTTTGGTTGCCATTAAAGCACCTCCGGAGCCAGAGAAACGATTTTGGTAAAGTTTTTATCGCGCAGTTCCCGTGCAACTGGGCCAAAAACCCGTGTGCCTCTGGGGTTACCGTCTTTGTTGATAATCACAGCAGCGTTATCATCAAAGCGAATACTCATGCCACTGTCACGAGATACAGCTTTACGAGTGCGGACAATTACTGCTTCCACGACATCAGACTTTTTTACAGCCATGTTGGGTGTAGCATCTTTGACAACAGCGATAATTTTATCGCCGATAAAACCATAACGGCGGTTGCCTCCGCCTAAGATGCGGATGCACATTAGTTTGCGGGCGCCGCTATTGTCTGCGACATTTAGGTAAGTTTGGGGTTGAATCACAATTATTCTCCCTTGTAATGTTGTTAGTTTCTAACAACGATGAGGTTTAAGTAGGTTTGACGTTCAGGACTTCTGTGATTTTCCAGCGCTTGGTTTTACTCAGGGGTCTAGTTTCCTGAATGCGAACGCGATCGCCTACTTTACACTTATTTTCTTCGTCGTGAACTTTATATCGTTGGGTGTTAACCACAATCTTGCCGTACTTGGGGTGAGGAGCGCGGTTTTCTATGGCGACTACCACAGTTTTTTGCATTTTATCGCTCACTACCAAGCCAACTCGTTCTTTAACTGCCATAATCTTCTACTTTTCTTCTTTAGCCGATTGACTTGCTGCCCGTTTGCGTTCTGTCTCTAGCGTCAGCAATTGGGCTAGGCGGTGTCGAGTTTGTCTGAACTGGTGGGGCTTTTCTAATTGTCTTGTAGCTTTTTGCAAGCGCAACTGAAATAGTTGTCTTTTGATAGCGACAATTTCATCAGAGAGCTTCTCGTCACTTAATTCTCTAGCTTCTGAAATCTTTGGAAGAGGCATAAGCTACTCCTGCTCCTGTGGTTGAGAGCGCACAATAAACTTGGTTTTTATAGGCAGTTTAAATGAAGCCAAACGCATAGCTTCACGGGCGATTTCTTCAGAAACCCCACCGATTTCAAACAGAATTCGTCCTGGCTTGACTACAGCTACCCAAAACTCTGGATTACCTTTACCGGAACCCATCCGGGTTTCAGCAGGACGCATGGTTACAGGTTTATCAGGGAAAATCCGAATCCAGATTTGTCCACCCCGACGAATATAACGGGTCATTGCCCGACGAGAAGCCTCGATTTGCCGAGAGGTAATCCAAGCTGGTTCTTGCGCTTGGAGTGCAAAATCACCGAAGTTGAGGGTGCTACCACGGGTGGCTAGTCCCTCCATCCGTCCGCGCTGTTGTTTGCGGAATTTAGTTCTTCTAGGGCTTAACATGGTTTGTCACTTGTCATTTGTCATTTACCATTTGTCATTTGTCATCTGCCATTCCCTAATGACTAATGACTAATGACTAATGACGATTTATCCTTCATTGGAGCGGTCTTCAAATTGCTGGCGACGACGTTGTTGTTGACGACGACGAGGTTCACGATCGCGATCGCCACGATCACGAGGATCACGGGTTGCAGGTGGTAGTGGAGTCTCTTCCTGTCCAGGAATAATCTCTCCCTTAAACACCCATACTTTGATACCCAAAATGCCGTAAACAGTTTTTGCTGTGCAATAAGAGTAGTCAATATCAGCCCGTAAGGTATGTAAAGGTACTCTACCTTCACGAGTCCACTCTGTCCGGGCAATTTCTGCACCGTTGAGCCGACCGCTAACTTGGATTTTAATACCTTGGACACCAGCGCGTTGGGCACGTTGAATCGATTGCCGCACTACCCGCCGAAAGGAAACCCGACGTTCCAATTGTTGAGCAATGTATTCGGCAATTAGGTAGGCATCAGCATCAACTCGTTGGACTTCAACTACGTTAATGCGAATTTGGCGATTACTACCCAACAACCCTTGGAGTCCGGTACGCAAGGATTCGATACCTTGTCCACCACGGCCCACCACTACACCTGGTCTTGCTGTGCGTACTTCTAAGTCGATTTGGTCGGCTTTGCGCTCAATCCGTACCTCAGAAATCCCGGCGTTGTTTTGAGCAAGTCTACCCAGCTTTTGTTCTATGTATTGACGGAGTTTGTAGTCTTCTTGTAAAAGTTCTGGATAGCGGTCAGGAACAGCAAACCAACGGGATTGATGTTCATGTGTAATACCCAGGCGAAAACCAACTGGATGAATCTTCTGTCCCACGAATGCTTCCTCTAAGATTTCTTACTTTACGCAATTTATTCGTGTAAGTGTGCTTATTTTTCTGGGGCGGCTGCAACGGCCACAGTAATATGACACGTCGGCTTGCGAATTTGGTAAGCTCGACCTTGCGCTCTTGGTTGGAACCGCTTCAGGGATGGCCCTTGATCGGCGTATGCCTGAGTAATCACTAGTTGAGTCCGATCTAACCCAGCGTTGTGTTCAGCATTGGCAGCAGCGCTTCTAAGAACCTTCAATATGGGTTCAGTGGCGCGATAGGGCATGAATTCCAGGATGATTAACGCTTCTCGGTATGATCGCCCCCGGATTTGATCGAGTACCCGTCGCACTTTGTAGGCCGAGATGCGGATAAAACGAGCGATTGCTTTTACTTCAGTAGTACTAGTAGCCATAATTTTCTCCAATTTTGTCATTTGTCATTTGTCATTTGTCTTTCAGCTCATGACTAATGACTAATGACTACCTACCTGCTTTTTTATCGCTTTTTCCATGACCCCTGTAGGTGCGTGTCGGGGCAAATTCACCCAACTTGTGTCCTACCATCTGTTCATTTACAAAAACTGGAACGTGTTGGCGTCCGTTGTGAACAGCTATGGTATGACCTACCATTAGAGGCAAAATTGTCGAAGCTCTTGACCAAGTTTTAATAACTTCTTTTCTGTTATTGTCGTTGAGCTTTTCAATTTTCTTTAGGAGATGATCCGCAACGAAAGGACCTTTTTTTAGAGAACGACCCATAGTTCAATTTTGGATTTAGGATTTAGGAATTATGAGTGAGGAGTGAGGAGTGAGGAATTAGGAGTTAGATTTTACTCTCAACTTATAACTCTTAACTCTTAACTCCTAACTCTCTAAGACTCACGACCACCGCGACCGCGTTTGGAAGACTTACGGCGACGACGCACAATCAATTTGCTGCTAAGTTTCTTGCGATTGCGGGTCTTCGCGCCCAATGTGGGTTTACCCCAAGGTGTAACAGGTCCTGATCTACCGATAGGTGCCCTACCCTCACCACCACCATGTGGGTGATCCACTGGGTTCATGACGCTACCTCTAACTTTAGGACGGCGACCTTTCCAGCGATTTCGTCCTGCTTTACCTGCACTCAGGTTTCTGGCATCGGTGTTGCCTACTTGTCCAATGGTGGCGTAGCACTCGCGTCGAATCAAGCGGACTTCTCCTGAAGGCAACTTGAGAGTGACATAATTACCTTCTTTTGCCACAACTTGAGCGCTAGCACCAGCAGCACGCACTATTTGACCACCTTTACCAGGGGTCAGTTCTACATTGTGAACACCTGTACCCAAGGGAATCTTCGAGAGAGGTAAAGCATTACCATCTTCAAAGGGAGCTTCAGGTCCAGAAATAATTATTGTTCCAACTTTTAACCCGTTGGGATGGAGGATGTACCGCTTTTCGCCATCTTGGTAATACAAAAGGGCAATTCGGGCATTGCGGTTAGGATCGTATTCAATTGCTGCGACTTTGGCAGGAATATTGTGTTTATCCCTTTTAAAATCAATGATCCGGTAAAGTTGTTTGTGTCCGCCACCCCGGCGACGACTAGTAATCCGTCCAGTATTATTCCGACCTTTGGCGCGATGCTTCGAGGTCGTTAAGGATTTTTCTGGCTCAGTTTTTGTAATTTCCGCAAAGTCAGAAATTGTAACTTGGCGAGTGCTGGGGGTATAAGGGCGATAAGAACGAGTACCCATATTTTTAAGTGCTGAGTGCTGATAGCGTTAGCGGGGCGTTTAGCCCGTGCTGAGTGCTGAGTTTTGAGTTTTGAGTTCAGTAACTCATAACTCCTAACTCACAACTTTTTTAGACTTCTGGGAATAGGACTTGTCTAATCTTGTCTTCATCCCCAGGTGCGACGGTAACAATGGCTCGCTTATATTGGGGCTTATAACCAATAAATTTACCAACGCGCCGCTTTTTACGCGGTGGTAGGGTGGTGTTGACTTTTACAACCTTGACCTGAAATAAGTCTTCGATCGCAGCCTTGATTTCTGGCTTAGATGCCTTTGGAATTACTTCAAAGGTGTACTTATTTTGTTCCATTAGGATGGTCGCTTTCTCGGTGACGATTGGGCGACGTACTAAGTCGGCAAGGTCACGGGGGTCAAAGCTAGGCACTGTAGACCTCCTGAATTTTTTCTAGGGCTGATGCCGTAACTACAATCTTGTCAGCGTGCAGTAAATCAAAAACATTTAGCTGGTCGGCTGCAATTAGTTTTAAATTTTCAATGTTGCGGGCTGACAAATAAATGTTATCTGTATCCGCAATTTCAGACAAAATTAACAGTGACTTGCTTTCTGGTACTACTCCCCAACGGGCAAGCGCTGCCACTAATTCTTTAGTTTTAGGGCGAGATAGCTCGGTGCTAAATTCTTCTACTACTATTAAGTCTTCAATGCGGCTGACAAATGCTGTCCGCAGTGCTAAACGTCGCTCTTTGCGGTTCAACTTCAGGTTAAAGTCTCTGGGCTTTGGTCCAAAGATCACACCACCACCACGCCAAAGTGGTGAACGAATAGACCCTGCACGAGCGCGACCAGTACCTTTTTGTCTCCAAGGTTTACGGCCACCGCCTCTGACTTCTGAACGAGTTTTTGTACTGGCATTTCCTTGACGAGCATTAGTCAATTGCCGTACTAGGGCGCGGTGCACAATATGAGACGCTGTTTCTTCCTTGGCAACGCGCAACTCGAAGGTCGTCTCGCCGACCTGTTCTCCTTGCCAATTTTTAACTACGCTTTCAACCATCTTTAGTTATTTGTCCTTTGTCATTTGTCATTTGTCATTTGTCTTTTGCCATTTGTCCTTAGCCAATGACTAATGACTAATGACGTTTGACTAATGACTTTTGACTATCCCACTACTTTTGCAGGCACAACACTTACTAGAGCACCCGGTTTACCAGGAATAGCTCCCTTAATTAGCAATAAGTTGCGTTCTGCATCAACTCGCACTATGGTCAGTTTGCGGATTGTGATACGTTTCCCACCTAGACGCCCTGCCATCCGCTTACCTGGATAGACACGACCTGGTGTTGTACCAGCACCAATAGAACCCGGTGCTCTGTGGTTTTTGGAACCGTGTGACATGGGCCCACGACCAAAGTTGTTGCGCTTCTGGTTACCCGCGAAGCCGCGACCGATGCTTGTGCCGACTACATCGACAATTTGACCCGCACTAAAAATATCTGCTTTAATCTGTTGACCTAAAGCATAATCACCAGAACTATCGGTGTGATATTCATTTAGGTGACGTAATGCTGGGGCAGATGATTTAGCCAAATGACCCAATAGTGGTCTGTTCAGTGCCTTTGGTTTAACTTCGCCAAAACCAACTTGAATGGCAAAGTAACCGTCGGTTTGTTTCGTTTTAACTTGTGTAACGGTGCATGGCCCTGCTTGAATGACAGTCACAGGAATAGCTACTCCTGCTTCGTCAAATATTTGGGTCATGCCCAGCTTGGTGCCGAGAATACCTACAGACACAGTAACTGGTTCTCCTTTCTACTTGCTGACCTTGGAATTGGACTCTAGAGGACACGTTTTGTACGCATCAGTTTAGGCTGGGTTAGCCTGCGAAATTTGGAATGGTTTAAATAAACCGCTCCAAATGCTTTCGGACACAACAAACCGTGTCCGTACTGCTTGGTGAATCTGTTTAGCTTCACTCACTAGATCACCAGAACAGCCACAAGTACCCTCCCATTGGGAAGGAGTAACTTCTGGAATCAATGCAAGGCGCTACAGCTTTAAGCTGTGTGCAGCAATGCTTTCGTCCAAGCAATTGCTCTGGCACTTTCTGGAGGCAGCGCTGTCGGCGGGTTTTTCCGATTTTTAGACGCCCATAAGGCGGCTTCCCGGAGATTGGCTACTGCCCTGTTGCAGTTGGACTTAAGCGATTTTTACCGCTCAGTATCCGTTAACTGAGACTGACGTAATGCCATGAAACCAACATTGCTGCTCAGTTTTTACTTCCCTAAACACCTTAAACTATTGTTTAAGATTTTGCCTGCTTTTTCAGAGGCACAGGAGTAGGTGTACCCTGGAGCTTTGGATTGGCTTTGATTCTTCGTCCATAAGCTCCAATGTTGACCTGAAAGCTTTCTTAGTTTACCAGTCTATGATCAATCTGAGTTATATTATCCAATTTGGATTGAGTTATCAGCTTTTGATGCTAACACTACCCCAGAATGACAGTAAGAATGCAGCCTAATTTGCATGTTTGGTCACAATCTAATAATATAAATTATTTATTTATGTTTGTCCAGTAATTTATGGAGTTATTTTTGGGGAGTGGGGAAGAAGCACGGGAGATGAGAGGGACAAGGAGAATAAGCATACTCAATACCCAAGGCTCAATGCCCAAAGAAAATGCTTTTAATCTCTCGGTTCAGGGTAAATAATAGAGATATCTAAGTGGGATAAGACGAAAATCTATGGCACTAATTACCACTGGCAACGGTTTAATCCGCGATCTGGAAAAATTTGGCGCTCTTGGAGTGTATGTACCTCTGGAAGGAGGTTATGAAGGTCGATATCAGCGCCGACTACGCGCAGCTGGTTATACCACCCTTCACATTACCGCCAGGGGACTGGGCGACGTAGCTGCGTATCTCACAAGAATTCATGGAGTTAGACCTCCTCATCTTGGTAAAAAAAGCACTGGTAGCGGTGCCGCAGTAGGTCATGTGTACTATTTGCCACCAATTCTCAATTCTCATGTAGAACAGCTACCACCAAAGTCAAAGGGGCTGGTTTTGTGGATTATTGAAGGGCATATTCTTTCCAATGAGGAACTTGAGTATTTAACGAATTTGCCTCAGCTAGAACCACGAGTGAGAGTAGTGATTGAGAGAGGTGGCGATCGCGCCTTCCGTTGGACTTCTCTAGAAAAAACTCTGTTAGCCAGTTAGTCCTTTGTCATTAGTCATTAGTCATTTGCTCATGACTAATGACTCAATTCAATCAGCATTTCAATAATGCTGAATCGAAAACCACAAGATGCAAAAGTTAAAGCACAGATTGTAATAAAGGCTTTAACGAATTACGAATTACGAATTACGAATTATTTTAATCTTGTTGGTGAGCGAATTTATAACCACCCCACAAAGAAAGAGCGATCGCTATCACCAGCAAAATCGGTATGCTGTACCAAGGAAACTGAGACAGAGGTAAATGGGCCGCTGCACGTAGTCCGATGCTGGCGTAGGTGAGTGGTAACAGGTAAACTACGACTTTGAGGGCTGCTGGTAATGTCCCAGGATCAAAGAAGGTTGCCCCTAAGAAAGACATGGGGATAATTATAAAGTTGTTGTAGAGTCCAACTGATTCGAGCGATCGCACACTTAACCCCACAATCACCCCTAACCCAGCAAATACGGAACAATTCAGCACTACCAATAGTAAAAATAGTGGATTGAGAAAATTCCAGTTTCCAGTCAACAGCACCGCTACCAAAATCACCGAACCAGATGTCATCAACCCCCGCACGACTCCCGCCAGCATTTTTCCGATATGCAACGCTAAGGGATGTATAGGAGTTAACAATAATTCCTCAAAGGTTTTGGTAAATAGTCTGTCTCCACAAATGGAAAATGTCGTTCCACCAAAGCTAATCGTCATCGACGATAGCGCCACCATCCCCGGTAATATAAATTCTAAATAGTTGTTATAGTTACCACTAATCCCCGAACCAGGTTTGATGGAACTACCTAAACCCAAGCCAAAAGCTAAAATATATATCAGTGGGGATATTAAGCCTGATGCAGCAACTTGCACGATTCTGACACGTAAATCTAACCAATCTCCCCAAAAAATAGTCAGACTATCAGCTAGAAAGAGTTTAAGTTGCGAAGTTTTGAACTTCTTGCTTGAAAATAACGCTCTTTGAGATCCCACTTGCTTCTAATTAGTTATTAAAACTTTCTTAAATTTTAAGTTACATTGTTTAACATATCAATTACTAGGGGTAACCAAAATTTCTAATAAGAATACGAAAAATTCGGTTAAGAAATTTATAATCACAGGTTTCCTCCGCTCATAATTTCCGCAAACTTACAAACAAAAAGCTAGATAATTCAAGTATTTTGACTGCATCATTTGTGCAAATTGAATCAAGACTATCTGAGAGATATCAAGAATATGCTATAATTGGTTAATAAAATATAGAAGTTTAAAGACAGTTACTCTATAATTTTTATGTGAAGCAGCACAACAGTAATAACAATTCCTTAATCGACAAATAAATAAAAATACTCACCAATTATTCAAGATGGAAACAATAACCGACAAGGTTGAAATTCTGTCGAGATATCTAAATAAGTTCTTATTTTTATCATTTAAGAAGAATACTGCTCAAAAACTTGCAGACAATTACAATCAAGAATAGGCATACTGAAATAGGGAGATAACTTTAGACCACTCCCTTCCAAATCGGCGTGAAGGTGATTAAGCAACAATGAGACGTAAACCTACTGGTAGATCGGCTACTACTTCTAAACCCTCTATTTTCCAATCCCCAATGTTTAACCTCTTCACCATCGCAATTATGGGAGGGGTGTTGATTTTGGGAATAGGGATTGGCATTGCTTTTAGTTCTACAACCACGTTGGCTCCATCAAACGTGGCTTCTCGTGAATTTATAGACACCAAAGCACCGAATCCTGAAATTTGCGTGCAGTACGGAGCCAGCGCGATGGTGATGGACGCTAGATTGTTCGTCACTCTCAACCCCTTCAATGTCTATGTTGCCCAGCCCAGTATGCGTCCTGGATGTGTGATCCGACAAAATAACTGGGCACTTTTAGAACAACGTAAGCTGGTAACTAATGATCAGGTAAGAGATTGCAAAAATCGCCTGAATACCTTTGGATTCACAGGTAACTTGGACAGTGGCCAACCTGATATTAGGTGTATATATCAGAATGAAGCTGCTCAAAACTTCTTTACGGCTCAACCTGGAGCAGTTGGAACTCCTCAGGAAACTGACAGATTTTAGAATTGGGAATGGGGAATTGAGCATTAGACATGGGGCAAGAGGACTTGGGGACAAGGGGAAAGACTTGTTTCAAGTCCTCACCTCTTGTCTCCCCTGCTTCCCCTGCTCCCTCACCCCCTCACTCCCTACTCCCCACTCTCCACTATCTATTTTTAGGTAGGGGTTGGCCAAACTCTATCACCTGGGGATTTGGAATATTTGGGATTGTTGGAACTGTAAATTCCGACATACCGAAAGGAGGAATGCTATTCAAGTTACCGGTTTTATTTGGGAAAGACGGAGGGGGAAGAATCAAACCAGGTTCTTGAGAGGGTGTATTCGGAGTTAGGGGAGGAACAGTGACAAAAGGCTGCCCTGAGTTAGTAGTAATTGTTGAGGGCAGTTCATTGGATGGAGGCGGAACTGTGAGTAAGGGCGCTTGTAGATTAGTAGTAGTTACGGGTACGTTAGTAGGAAGCTTTTGGAGTGTTTGAGGTTGTTTCTTGGGTGAAGGTGGGGAGTTTCCTGGTTTCACGGCAGTAATTTTACCAGAAATAACCGGACGTAATACCCAGCGAGTGGAGTTTTTTCGGGACAGGGGTTGCAGTTGTACCTGTTTAGGATTAAAAACAGTCCCTGGCGCTAAATCTAGGACAATGCGTGTGTCATTCTCATTTAGTTGAGAAACGCGAATGCTTTTAATTACTCCAGAATAATTTTGTTGCGTGGTAACTTTGCCCAATTTAGTATTCGGTAAATCTACAACCAGACGAGAGGGTTGGGCGAGGTAAAAATAACGAGGGGTTGTGCCTCCTGAGAGGGTGATTTCAAGTTGCTGTGTCTTGGGGGAAAAACGCCAATTATCTAGCTTTGCCACTGGTGTAGCAGCAGTAGTGTAAGTTTCGAGGGCGATCGCTGCATAAAAGCCTAATATACTGACGCTAAATAGCTGCTTACCCCATTGGCAAAATTGCCTAGTCTTTAGTCTCTGATTCATTCTTTTTATCTGCTCCATAAAACCCATACAATGCATTCACATTGCTGTTTACTTCGCGCTTTAAATCCCTCTCCCCTAGTTTCCAGTCCCCACTCTCCAGTTCAATGACTGTTTAACTTCTGAGATTTTTCCTGAGCTTTTTGGGGTACAGCAGTAAATTTCAGAGTTTGTGGAATGCCATTTACGGTTAATTGACCTGTCATATTACCTTTATCCACAAGTTGCATTTGAATTGCGACTGAGTTTAGAGGATCATTTTGGGGGCGAGGAATATTACAAAGGATTGATCTACCAACTTTCCCAGATAAATTTAACTGTTGATTTCTGAAGATGCCTGCCAGAGAGTGCTTTTCGTCAGTATTGGAGTTAGCGTTTGCCGGTAATACAGAGGCATTTAAGTAAATACCCGACTGCTGAATGTTTAACGTCAGAGTATCCGATTTTTCACAGTTCGGCAAATTCTCTGCCAGGGTTAGACGATACCGACCGTTAATTGGAGGAGGAGCCTTGAGATTGTTTTCCCCGTAGACGGTTACAGTTTTGAACAACAGTAGCACTGAACTTATTGCTACTCCGTAAAAAGCTAAAGATTTGAAGTTGAAATGATTCATAATCTCAACTCCTCAATGTTGGCTCTTGACTACTAACCTCAGGAAGCATAGAGGCTAAGTGAGCGGTGACTTGACTGTAGCGGCGAGTAATTAGCAAGGAAGAACGACATTGGATAGCTAGTTGATCTGTATATCTTCCCAAGGTTTGGCGCTCGATACCCCAAGCGCGGCTGGTGCCAGCAATAGTTAGGTCAACAGCTTCTGAAGCTTGAATTACGGCTTGGATGGGTTCTGGGGCTTCGATAATTTTGATTTCAATGCGATCGCGTACACTGGTGGGCAATTGTTCCATCATCGTGTGCAGTTCGTAACTCAATTCTTCCTTGGCATGATTTGCTACTATCTGTAATATCTGCAACATACAAGTCTCACGATTGATTAGCAGTCTCAGAGCTAGTATTAGTGCTAAATCATCATGGATATTTGCAGAATAAGGTACCAATAAACTTTCTAATCGGTCTTTGCCTTTATCTACAAACACTGCTACATCCACTGGTGCAGTGGTAAGCATTTGTCCAACTCGTCCACCTAAACGATTACTACTAAAAGCTGGCCGATGCCAGCCCACAAGAATTAAATCAGCTTGTTCTAATGTGGCAATCTGTGCTGTTTCGCGGGCAACATTGCTGGATATCCGAACGATAGGATGCACATAAGAACGAGTTTCTGGCGGTTCGAGAGTATTAATTAATTCTTCTAGCTGCTGACGGCGCTGGGCGATTAATCGGTCTGCTTCAACTGGGGTACTTTCAAAGGCATAGTCTTCTTCAAATTCAATCAGGCTAAGAGGGTTAACAATGGCAGGATATCGGTAATTAAGAGCGATACCTACGGCGGGCTGCGCCAACGCTACTGCCAACTGTACTAAACCTTTTTGGGTACTTGGATTAGCCACTGGCACCAAAATCCGGTAAGGATGAGGGTAAGCTTCACTTTCAGCAGAGATGTCTATACCTGTTTCTGCTTCCAATTCCGGTTCGATGACATCTAACCTGATCAGCTTCTTCGGATATGTCCATTCCAGCAGTGGCGAGGTCATGAATGTAGTTACCAATGCCATAATTACCAGCATGGTAAATATTAAGGGGGAAATTACCCCTAACTCTAGACCAATGTTTAGTACTATCAGTTCGGTCAAGCCGCGAGTATTCATTAACCAACCGAGTGCCGAGGCTTCCCGTTTACTAATGCCACTGACACGGGCCGCTACATAAGTGCCAACATATTTGCCTGCGATCGCCACTCCTAAAACCAACGCACACAAAAGCCACAATTCGGGACGATTGAGCAAGCCAATCTGCGTCCGTAAACCACTGTAGGCAAAAAATATTGGTAGCAAGAAGATCAAAACAAAATCTTCGGTTTTTACTGCCAATTCCCGCACTAAATCTTCATTTTTGGGCATGGCTGCTCCCAGCAAAAATGCCCCAAAAATTAAGTGAATACCAATTAGTTCGGTAATTAGTGCAGACGCAACTACTGCCATATAAATCCCAGCTAGCAGCAATTGGCTGAGTCGTCCCGCACGAAGGTAGTGTTTGGCAAGGCGTTGGAGAAACCAACGACCGACTGTCAACATCAAGCCGATGTAAACTATGCTGGCAATAATTGTGGGTATCGCACCAGCAAAGTCACCAGTTCTAGCTACTGCGATCGCTACTGCTAATAGACACCAAGCTGTCACATCATCCACGGCTGCACAAGTTAGCGCCAAGGTTCCTAAACGCGTTCCTTGTAAATTGTTTTCAGTAATAATTCGCGCCAACACTGGAAAGGCAGTAATCGACATCGCCGCTCCCAAAAACAAGGCGAAGGCGGTGAAGGATACACTTGCATTGGAAACTAGGGGATAAAGGATCACCGCTAGCAATGTTCCTAAAGAAAACGGCACCAAAATGCTGACATGAGAAGTTAAAACAGCGACTTCTAACTGACTATTGAGGTATTTTGGATTTAGTTCTAGCCCAATTAGAAACATAAAAAATATTAGTCCCACCTGAGACAAAACATTTAGAAAAGGAATAGTTTCTGGTGGAAACAAGGTAACTGCTATATCGGGAGCAACTAAACCAAATAAAGATGGGCCGAGCATAATCCCGGCGACAATCTCACCAATTACCAGCGGTTGCTTAATGGAACGGAATGCTAGCCCTACTAGTCGTGAAAGTCCAATAACAATCAGCACCTCAACCAGAACGAGAATAACTATGTGCATGGTTTCCTCAAAATTAACTATCTGGTTTGTCTAAGATAATTCTTTAAAAGACTGGAAAATGTCAAATTTGTTAGATACGCTCAAGGGTAATTTGTACTTTCTTCTCATGTCATTTGCTGTTACGATGCAGTCGCAGCCATGAAACATGAATTTTGATGATTTTAGGAGCTACATCTAGAATATGTTCACAATGACCAATATCAAAAAAATTAGCTGATAGGCAGTCAGTTTCTAATAGCGCTTAAACGGCAATATAAACAATTTAGCGTTTATAGCCTGAGTCAAAGCAGATAATTTTACCCAATTTTTAGGTAACTAATTTTATCTTTAAATTTGCTTAAGTGGAAGATTTCTCATAGCTTGTGCCGTGCAACAAAAAGCTAACCAGTGGTGATGCCATAAGAGTAGTGATGACTGCCATAATAACCATGATAGTGAATAAAGTTGGGGTAATTATACCTTGCTCCAGACCAATATTGAGGATGATTAATTCCATCAAACCACGAGCATTCATCAGAGCACCGATAGTTGCAGATTCGCGCCAATTTTCCCCGGCCAATTTTGCAGCCAACATACAAGCAATACCTTTGCCAAGAATTGCGATCGCAATAATTAAGAGCGTAATTCCCCACAAAGTAGGTGTGTTTACCAATCCAATTTGAGTGTTGAGTCCAGAGAACACAAAAAATATCGGTAGCAAAAAAGAAGTAGTTAAAAACTCAGTATATTGGCGAATTTGTTGGGCAAATTCTCCGCGTGGAGTTACTGCTCCCAGCACAAAAGCACCGAATATTGCATAGATACCTGTGACATCAGTAAACCATGCACAAAACATCAAAATTATCAACATTAAAGTCAGGCTTTGTCTGTTCACACCTGCATCGCGTTTTGTCATACGTGTGAACGCTCTCAGTAGAGGTTGACCGAGAAAAATTGCAAATAGCACGTAGCAAATGCCACCACCAATTGCTAATATGGCGATGCTCAGAGAATTTTTCACGCTAGCAAGTACGATCGCTAGCAAACACCAAGCAACTGCATCATCTACCGATGCTGCACCTAAAGCCAAAGTACCAAAGCGGGTTTGTGCAAGACCGCGTTCGTAAAGAATGCGAGCTAACATCGGAAAAGCCGTAATTGTCATCGAAGCGCCTAGATACAAAGCGGCTGACCAAGACGTTACTTTTGGTTGAAAGAAATCGCCATTGTGATAAAACCAAAAAGATGCGATCGCTCCTAAAATAAAAGGAGTGATAATCCCGGCAGCAGATAGCAAACTTGCACTTTTGATATGATGTTTTAAGAGTTTGGTATTGAACTCTAAACCAATTAAAAACATATAAATTGCCAATCCAATCTGGCTAATAGCATATAAAATAGACATCGATGGATTGGGTATCTTGAGTCCTACAGCAGTGATAATGGGAAGCTTAGGAAACAGCCATTGCTGAAAATCCGGTGCAATCAATCCTAAAAGTGATGGGCCTAGCATTACACCTGCAATCATTTCGCAAACAACATCGGTTTGACCAAGATAGCGGCGTCCTAAAATCGTGACGATGCGACAAGTGACTAAAATAACTGTGAGTTGCAGAAATAGCTGAATAACCAGATCAAAATTTGACATTGCACTTCCTTAATTTGCGTCTCTGCATTGAAATAGGGATTGTGAATTAGGGACTCTTTACTAGGACAATTTTGATCGGGATTCAACTCCCAACCAATGTTCATAGCGACACACATAGCTGTACGTCAATACAACATATTGCATCCAAACTAAAACCGCCATATATGATTTTTTTAATTTGCGATTTAATTGTTGATTTTTGATTACAGCAATTTTCAGGTAATTCAACCATATATTAGGGGCGCACATCTGTGCGCCCCTCCAGGTAATTACGGTTCAAATAGATCAAAAAGGCTGTAACTAACTAAATGAAAACAGATTGAAGATTTCGATAATTTGAGGTTTTACAACCACTCTCCACCCCGGAAACGCCAACGGGGAAAGATAATTCGCATCAGGCTTTGTGAACTAATAAAAACTGCTAGCCACACGACGCTATAGTGCAATAGGAAAGCTGCTGGCGAAAGTTCTTCTTTAGGTAAAGGTATTGGTAAGAAGCCAAACAGTTTTATTCCACAAAACACAAACACTAACTCCCATATACCAGCTAAGAGTTGATAAGCTGCGGGCCAATCCCTATCCCAGCGAGATTTTTGGAGATAGTTATAAAGCACATCCCAACCTAAGCCAAAGATGGCGACATAACCAAGTATCCAAAAATAAACCGAGTTAGGACTAGAACCAATCAAACCAATTGCAAAGGGCAAAGACACAAGTACGCCCACCGTTGTAAGTAATAATAATCGAGTTTGCCAACGACCAAATAAAGTTGGTGTCATAGAAGTGCTGAATAAGAAATAGAAAAAGATGGATTTAAAAATTCAGCACTATTGTAGTGCTTTTTGCAAAGATGGGAGATAAAGAATATTAGGTTAGCCCAAAGCACCAAGATATTTATCTGATTACGATGGTTTAAGGTGGTAATCAAATTTAGAATGGTAAGTTGCAATCGCATCCCAATTGATCACATCTTCTAGCAAAGCTTGATAACCTAGTGTATTAGGATGAAGACCATCTTCACTCAAACGTTTAAGCCGCCAATTTTCACCGCGTTCCATCCATTTCTCAAAAATATCTAAATAGGGAATCTGCCGTTTGGTACAAGCAATTCGAGTTGCTTCTTTGTAGCGGTACTGATCGGCATGATTATAATAAAAACAATCTAAAAATGGCATCTTGGCTTCATCCACTGGCACCATGCCCACAAATAATACAGGACATAGTTGCTGTGCTAAATCTAGCAGAGAAGCAATTTCCTTTTCAAACAATGTAAAATCTGTGTAACTTCGGCCATCAGGACGCGCCAACCGCGCTGAGTCATTCACGCCTACTGATAAAATAATCAAGTCGGGGACACGATTTCGCAGTTCACCCCGGTGGCGGAACTCAACTTCTAGCCTTTGTGCTACTTGTTGCGTGCGATCGCCTCTTACCCCTAAATTATAAAGAACATGACCGGCATTATCCGGCAACATCCACCATCGCCGTAGTTGCTCAATCCATCCTCCTTTTTCCGGATCACCGAATCCATAAATTAAGCTGTCCCCCAGTGCGACAATCTTCATTGGCTGAAAGTGATTTGGTGGTACAGACAGCTGCATTGAGGAAGAAGCTAGAAATGTGTGCATTTAAGAACTATATTTTATATCTTTACAAGATTCTATACATTTCTATACCATAGATGGCTATCTTTAGTGTCCAAGCATCTATGAGGTTTCTACTTGTTGATATGGTTGCAAGGTTAATATTGCCGCAGTTCGGCAACAAGCGATATCAGCGGAAGCATTGGCGCAGCCCGCACTTCTCTACGAGACCCTCTTGCTAGCTTGCTTCTCGAAGGAGTACGATTTAGCTCACTGATCACCGCAGGCATCGCACAAATCATTGATACTGATGAGTATGAATTTGAAGAAGTGCTAGAAAATTGGCTAGAGTTCTTACAGCAAAAACGAATCGCCTCAGAAACCCATTACAGTCTCTATCATTCCAACTTGCGAGACTGGCTAGGTACACAGTAAATAAAAACCTTCTGAAAAATCATCCTAAACCTCTCCATTAATGGAGAGGTTTAGAGTCTGAAGAATGGAGCTAAGCGGATTCGAACCGCTGACCCCCTCAATGCCATTGAGGTGCGCTACCAACTGCGCTATAACCCCTTAAAATCCATTATACATAATGGCTTAATTATTGGTACTTTGTCAAGCTTCTTGTAGAAACTAAATTTTTAATATCCCCTCAACCACTGGGCACTCACAACGACACTTGCAACAAATAGGTCATACAGTGCCCCATCAAAAAGTAAACTACTAACATGGCAGCAGCAGCCAGAGCAACCAATGTACCAGCCAACATTAGAGAAAATTCCTTACTCTCGTAGGCTCTTTCCATTAAGTGCAGCGACCACGCCACCAGGGCAACATCAAAAAGTAAAATAGGAAGCAACATATTTTTTAATATTTGTTAATACTTGTAAAATAATATTAACACCCTTTCAGGGAAGTGTGTCTAACCATAGATAGATGTCATTAAACAGTAAATGATAGATTAGGAGAATGTTCTTACTGGCACGTTGCGATCGCGCAAATAATTTTTGATTTCTGCTACGCTTAATTGACCGTAATGTAACAATGATGCGAGTAATGCTGCTTCAGCTTTGCCTTCAGTTAGGGCTGTGTAAATATGTTCACAATTACCTGCACCACCAGAAGCGATGACTGGAATTTCTACAGAATTGGCAATTGCCCGTGTGATCTCAATGTCATACCCGGCTTGGGTTCCATCAGCATCCATACTTGTTACTAGCAGTTCACCGGCCCCCCGTTTTTCAACTTCTTGTGCCCACAGTAGAGCATCTAAGCCTGTATTTTCCCTGCCACCACGCACATACACATCCCAACCTGGATTCTCCGGGTTATTTCTGCGTCTGGCATCAATTGCAACAACTATGCACTGATTACCAAAGCGATCGCTTGCTCTATTAATCAAGTCTGGATCACGCACCGCCGCAGAATTAATACTAACCTTATCTGCGCCCGCTCGTAACAAAGCTTTAACATTTTCTAAGGATTGAATGCCACCACCCACAGTCAATGGAATAAACACCTGTTCAGCAGTCCGGTAGACCACATCTAAAATAGTAGCTCGATCTTCATGAGTAGCTGTAATATCCAGAAATACTAACTCATCCGCACCGGCTTCATTGTAAACCTTGGCCAGCTCTACCGGATCGCCTGCATCTTGGAGATTTACAAAGTTAACTCCTTTTACAACCCGTCCCGCCTTCACATCTAAGCACGGTAAGATTCTTTTAGATAACATAATAACTTTTGTACTTCTGGGTAATTGACCGGAATTTAAATTTTAAATTGGCGCGGGTATTTCCAAACGAAAATTTTTACACCCCTTGTTTTAAGCATGTATTGCAAGATGGGGCATTGGTAATTCTTTTTCCCTCTGCTCCCTCCGCCTCCGCCAGTCCCTAGTCCCCTTAAAAGTAGATAGCTGAATTATGGCGATAATCTCCTCGAAAAAACAGCCTCCAGAACCCAACGGAGAACCAAAGCAGCGTCGAGAGTCGGCGAAAGCACCATCCACAGACAACATTTTGCAACCTGAAGCTGCTATTGATGAACAAGAACAGCAGGAAGAAGGCATTCGACCGCATCGATTTGCCGATTACATTGGGCAAAAAGATTTAAAGGATGTGCTAGATATTGCCATTAAAGCAGCCAAGTCTCGTGGTGAGGTGCTGGATCATTTGCTGCTTTATGGGCCGCCGGGATTGGGCAAAACCACAATGGCAATGATTTTAGCATCGGAAATGGGGGTAAATTACAAAATTACCAGTGCGCCAGCCCTAGAACGTCCACGAGATATTGTTGGGCTATTGGTGAACCTTAAGCCTGGGGATATTTTATTTGTGGATGAAATTCATCGCCTCTCGCGGATGACGGAGGAAATTCTCTATCCGGCGATGGAAGATTATCGCTTAGATATTACTATTGGTAAGGGTTCCAGCGCTCGGATTAGAAGTTTGCCGCTATCAAAGTTTACTTTAGTGGGAGCTACAACCCGTGTGGGTGCTTTAACTTCACCACTGCGCGATCGCTTCGGCTTAATTCAAAAACTCCGATTTTACGAAGTTGATGAACTGACTAAAATTGTACTGCGAACCGCTCAATTACTCAAAACCCCTGTTACAGAAGCTGGTGCCACAGAAATTGCCCGTCGGTCACGCGGAACGCCACGGATTGCTAACAGGCTACTTAAAAGAGTCCGTGATTATGCTGAAGTGAAGATATCTGGTGAGATCAATGAAATCATTGCATCTGAAGCATTGCAACTATTCCAAGTAGATCCCTGCGGTTTAGATTGGACAGACCGCCAGATGCTGAGTGTAATAATTGAACAATTTAACGGTGGGCCAGTGGGTTTGGAAACAATGGCAGCAGCAACGGGTGAAGATACCCAAACAATTGAAGAGGTGTACGAACCTTACCTCATGCAGATTGGGTATTTAACTCGGACTCATCGTGGAAGGATGGCGACTAAGGCAGCATATAAACATTTGGGGTTTACGCCGCCTAATGAACAGTTATCGTTGCTTTGAAACTATTAAACTTGATACCAAGTGAATTACTGCGGTATGGGAGAAGGATTAGGGGGATTAGGGGAAGCGGTTTTTCTTAAGGATGCTAATTGATTCTTAAGTGTATTGTTTTGTGTCTTTAAGGTTGATACTTCCGCCCTCAAGTTTCCTAACAACTCTCTCACATTAGCTAAATCTTGCGTTTCACCTTTAAGACCTTGGGGGCCTGTTTCACCTTTAAGACCTTGGGGGCCTGTTTCACCTTTAAGACCTTGGGGGCCTGTTTCACCTTTAAGACCTTGGGG
>NZ_JBIQNW010000009.1:205212-211380 GCF_047228265.1 Nostoc sp. UIC 10607
GCCTTTAAGACCTTGGGGGCCTGTTTCGCCTTTAAGACCTTGGGGGCCTGTTTCGCCTTTAAGACCTTGGGGGCCTGTTTCGCCTTTAAGACCTTGGGGGCCTGGTTCACCTTTCAATTCCTCAAGACTTGGCAACTGTGATATTAATTCAGAAGTGATTACACCTTGATTTTTTAAATCAGCAACTTGGCGTGCAATTTGCAAGTTTAGCCTAGCCATTTCTGGTGTACACATCCCAGACAAGTCTGGTTGTAATTTTACTGGGTTATTGTCTTTACTTCTAAAAGATTGGGCTACATTTGTAACTGATTTAGCCGCACTAATTGTTCCTAATATAACTAAAACAATGACAATTCCATTTAAAATTACAACGCTGATATTGCCAGAATCAATATTTAACTTTAGGTATCTGACGTAATCACGTCCAACTTGAATTAAGTTCTTTCCAGCACTTCCAACTTGAGAACCATTATGTTCGTAAGGTGGTTTATCTAAAGTCATTGTTAACCCCTCTTAAATAAAAGTGGAACTAGACAAGAGCGTTTTATTTTTTTGATTACAATTAACTACTTAGGCGATTGTGGTGTGGAAGTCTCTGGTGTTATATCAATTCCCAAACCTGGTACTTTTCCATTCAGACGAAGCATAACAGATGCACCAATAGCTAATATGGCAACAAAAATGACTGAAATCCACACACTAATTTTGGTATTAGTGGTCTGAGTATAGTCTCTACCGACCTGAAGGACATTCCCCTTATTGGTTTTAGCTTCTTGATTTTGGTGATTGTAATTTGAATCGTTACTCATAACTTTTAGCCATTTATAATAATGACGAATATTGTTAGGGTTAGTCTCACCTTTGGAGGTATAGATTAGTCTACAAGTTGAAGTCAGCCATTTTCGGATTCCTTCTCAGACATTTTTGTAAAAGTTAAGTTTTACTCTTTGCTTTTAATTGTTTTAGCAACAAGAAGACTTAAAATGCCAAAAATAGAAGGTAATATCTGCGAAAATCAATATAGGTCTATGCACAATTTATAACTTTATCTGATGTTTAGAGTAGGCATAGCGTTTTTTCTCTTCAAAGTGGCAACAAGAGATAAGAACACTATTTGTATGTATCAATTTTTACTAAACTTAATTATGTATCAAGATATTAACGGGCAGTAAAAAAATCTTATTTTTTGCACTATCCTATGGGGACAATACTTTAATTTATTGACTTATAAACTAATCTCTTGCATAACAAATAAGTTATTACAATAATAAATTGTGGATTCTAAACCACATAAAAACACAGATAAACCCAGATGATTAAGTTGATTGGTATTTTTCTCAGTCTGTTACTTATATTTGGCTGGGGTACACCAGTTATGGCACAATCTCAGCAGCCCATTACTCAAGAACAGTTAAAACAAGGCGATGAGTGGGCAAATCAAGCGTTTACAGCGACGAATCAAGGTGATTTTGCTACGGCTGAAACTTACTGGACAAAGATTATTGAGCAATTTCCGACAAATGCCGGGGCGTGGAGTAACCGGGGAAATTCGCGGGTGAGTCAGAATAAATTGCAAGAGGCGCTGGCAGATTATAACAAAGCCATAGAACTAGCGCCAAATGTCACCGATCCATATTTAAATCGGGGTGCGGCGTTGGAAGGGTTAGGAAAATGGGAAGATGCGATCGCAGATTATAATCATGTCTTAGAACTCGATCCTAACGATGCGATGGCATATAACAATCGCGGCAATGCCAAAACAGGTTTAGGAAAATGGGAAGATGCGATCGCAGATTACAAAAAATCTAATGAGATAGCCCCAAATTTTGCCTTCGCCCGTGCTAACTACGCCCTCGCTCTGTATGAAACTGGTCAAAAAGAGCAAGCAATCCGTGAGATGCGAAATATCGCCCGTAAATACTCGAAATTTGCTGATGTGCGTGCCGCCCTCACAGCTGCATATTGGGTAAATGGAGAACAAGGTGAAGCCGAAAGCAACTGGGTAGCAGCTTATGGACTTGATAGCCGCTATAAGGATATCGACTGGGTAAAAAATATCCGTCGTTGGCCTCCCAGCCTAGTTACAGCTTTGGATAAGTTCTTGAAAATCCAGTAATTAAATAATTCGTAATCACGCTCTCTACGAGATGCTAAAAGCGTAGCTTGCAACTCTTACAGAGTACGCGGACTCGCTAACGTAATTCATAATTAATAGGACTTACGCACACTCTACGAATTATTCTATAACAGACGCTGTGCGTAGACTCCTCAAAATGTTAGCAGGTAAATCAAAAGGGGAAGCGAAGCAATCGCTCCCACCTGATTCTGAGACTTTCTACACTGAGTTAATCTCAAGAACTCGCTGATTTTGCTGACGCTTTCCAGTTACCACCATTGGTACACCACCGCCTGGTGCTAAGAGGAAGCTTTTCCGAACTGGGAGTACTGGTTTTGTATCAGCTAGTTTCATTTGCCAAGTAGATAGTACAGTTGCCAATACCAGTTTCATTTCAAACAGGGCAAATGCCATGCCAATACAGCGACGATTACCACCACCAAAGGGCAAATATTCAGCTGGACTAAATTGGCGTTCTAGAAAACGATCTGGCTGAAACTGTTTTGAATTGGGATATAAATCTTCTCGATGATGGTTCAAATAAATACAAGGAACCAATATAGTACCAGGGTCAAATTTGTAGCCTGCAATTTCTAAAGGTGATTTAACCAATCGATTTAATCCCAACATTGCCACTGGATACAGGCGCATTGTTTCCGAACAAACTGCATTCAAATAAGGTAATCGGAAAATGGCGTTTGGGTCTTTGTTGTCACCGAGGCTATCCAGTTCTTGTATCAGTTTTTCCCTTACTTCAGGCTGATGATGAATCCAGTACAGCGCCCATGCCAAAGAACTAGCCGTAGTTTCATGACCTGCAACCAACAAAGTCATCAACTCATCACGTAATTCCAAGTCTGTCATCGGCTCACCTGCTTCATCACGAGCCGCCATCATCAAAGACAGAATATCACTTCGAGACTGATCGGCAAGCGATCGCCTTTCTTGAATTTCAGCATAGATGAGATCATCCATTTCCTGCCGCAAACGTAGATAACTTCCCCAAGGACTACGAGGCCCTAAATCCTGTCGTAATAATGGGAACATGAGCAGTATTGCCCGTACAATAGGTCTTTTTGGATTCAGGATCGCAATCAGGATTTCTTTGAGTTTTTCATAACGAAGTCCGTCTTTTAGACCAAATACAGCCTTCAAAATCACCTGAAAGGAAATTTCTTGCATGGATGACAAGACTGTAAAGCTTTCTCCGACTGGCCACTCACTAGTTACTTGCTGGGTGATTTCACAGATTAAATCACCGTAAGCCTGCATTCTTTCACCATGTAGAGGAGGTGTCAGCAGTTTACGCTGGCGTTGGTGAGGTTTTCCTTCTAAGGATAGTAGAGAATTTGGCCCCAATAAAGGCGAGCTTGAACCTGCTGCTGCACCAGAATCTAACTGTTTTGGATCTGTGGTAAAAATCTGCTGAATTGCTTGAGGATTACTAATGAAGACTTGAGGAGTAAAAACTGGGCCAATTCGGAGAGTGAACATATCACCATAGCTTTTAGCACAGTCTTCCATGTATTCCAATGGGTTAGTCAGCCATTGATACGTCTGTACCCAAGGGTGAGTTTGGGGGCCATTAGGCAGTTTAAGTGCAGACATTTTTATTTATCTCCCAATAATTGGAGCATAATTGTTATCAGCTAGTCATTCATCCACGCATAGCTTGATTGATTTTAGAACACAGATCAGGCAGATGAACTTACCAACTTTTGAATCTGCCTTGGGTTCAATTCCTGAACATTGCGTAAAACTACTGTTGCTCCGGCTGCTATTAGTGTCTCACTATATGCATCACTACGGGCTGCTGTCTCCTGTACGTGGGGCGGTAAAACCCCTACACCAAGCCAAGTGCGAGAAGAATCTAGATTCCGCGCTTTCTCTACAGTATACATATCTGCTACCGTATCTCCTACGTATAGGATCGCTGATGTTTGCTCAATTCCATTTTCCAATTTACGAACTGTAGCAAAAAGTCCAGTAGGGTCAGGTTTCCCTGGTGCATCCTCCATAGCAATCAATACTGGAGACTGTAAACCCAACCGTTTTTCCAAAATATAGTTAGCAGAACCACGAGTAGCACCGCTGAAAAATCCCCAGGCAATCTCCGCTTGGGTAAGTTGCTCTAAATAGCTAGGTTGCAATAACAAAGGTTCATTACAGATATACCCAGTAAAATTATTTGGGTCTGGGCCTCGATAACGGGATTGAAAAAAAGCAACGATCGCACTGTAATCTAGTTGCAGTTGCTCACGGCTCTGTCCTTGGGTTTCAAAGTAGCGGTAAATTAATTCCTGCGATGCTTCCCAATCGTTATTCCACACGCCTTCAGACTTCAACTGGTCAATATCCAGTGGGGTTGGACGATATGCTTGGGTGGTAAAATATTCCACGGTATCTGCGATCGCACGGCGATAGGAACCGCTAACATCGCGCACAACGCCATCAATATCGAAAATAACGATCGCTTTTGTAGAAGTTTTTTGAGTCATGGAGTAGGAAGCAAAAGAGTTTTACATCATCATAAAACCTGAGATCATGACTCAGGTAAAAAATCGGGGTCGAGGGCTTGCTCTGGCGTGAAAGGAGATTGTTCGGGGAAGGTAGCGACACCCAATTCAGTTTCATCAGCAGCTAAGAGTCTAGCATCGTCATAACACAGCCCGAAAACCTCATCAAAATATGGTTTGAGGCTAGGACTTTCTTCTAGAGCTTGTCTAATGCGTTTGCGATGCTCCCGAATTGTTGCTCGCCAACTACCAGAGCGCTTCTCGGCTTGATATTTATACTTCAATAGGTGCATTAGCACCACTTCTAAGTTGCTTCTCAGTGCTTTCTTTTCACTCCTGCCCATCGTTTCAATTTCATCAATCAAATTCTCCAAATCCAGTTCTGTAAGCCGACCTTGTTTAAGCAGTTCTGCCGTGGTTTGAATCCACAGGTAAAAGTCTTGCTCATACAAATCTGAACTAGATGTTGTTTGAGATTGGGGCAGTTGGGCAGTCACGTCGCTTCGCTCCGAAGTCAAAAGTCAAAAGTCAAAATTCCCATAAACAAATTTACTTGCTCTGTATCATGGGTCTATTTCGGTCATAAGCATCTTTGTTAGCACCGACTTACACCTTATGCTAGCCCAATCCAATCACTGTTTGGTCATTTGATAGGGTATTGCGTTAAAATAAGCGATCGCTATCCTAGTTCAGTAATGCCCGGAAATTCCCGGAGGTGTGATTGACCAAGTTTATTTTGAAAATTCTGTGGTTAGACGAAAACGTTGCTCTAGCAGTCGATCAAATTGTAGGCAAAGGCACCAGTCCTTTGACTAAGTACTTCTTTTGGCCCAGAAATGATGCCTGGGAAGAGTTAAAAAAGGAATTAGAGTCCAAACATTGGATTACTGACCTGGATCGTGTCGAGTTGCTTAATAAAGCGACAGAAGTGATTAACTACTGGCAAGAGGAAGGCAGAAACCGTCCAATGGCAGAAGCTCAGTTGAAATTTCCAGAAGTTGCCTTCACAGGTAGCGCCTGATATTACAAAATTAGCTAGATTCTACAAGCTGCCACAGTTTGATAGTCTTGTCCCGGCTGCCACTTGCAATTAATTGTGTAACTTTGCTCACAGCAACAGCAGATACTGAGTCTATATGACCAGAGAGAGTAACAATCTCTTCTGCTGTGCTTACCCTCCAAAGTTTAACTGTTTTGTCGCAACTTGCACTTAGGAGCGTTTCACCATCCGCAGTAAAAGCCACAGCCACCACAGACCAAGAATGGCCTACAAGTGTGCAAATTAGCTGACTAGTGTTTACCTCCCACAATTTAATAGTGTTATCATCACTACCCGTCGCCAAAATATTCCCATCGGGACTAAAAGCGACTGTCAAAACCGCCCATGCATGACCCGAAAGGGTGCCTAACAAGCTATAGCATGGGCGGTTTTCAACAGGAGGCAAGGGGGCAGGGGGCAGCTGACAAGTGTAGGTTTTTTACAGTTAGGAGGAGTTATAACAGTAAAATTCATCAACAGGGGTACGAGGAAAAGAA